>JBDTCL010000419.1:0-5444 GCA_039923595.1 Antricoccus sp.
TGATCTACTTCCAAATGCGTTCCCGCAAAAGAATGCAGGCCCAACAGGCGGCGATGCGATCTGATATCGCCGTAGGCACTCGGGTGGTGCTGATCAGCGGGATGAAGGCAACCGTCGTGCGGATGCGTCCTGACGAGGTCGATCTTGAGATAGCGCCCGGAGTGGTGGCTACCTTTGACCAGAAAGCCATCGCGCGCCAAGATACGCCAACGGCCGACGACCTGCCAGGTGATGACATTATCGAATCAGATCCAGTTCGGGAGCGACCGAACCCAGATGATGAATCCGACCCAGGCTCCCGCGAACACTAAAAGTATCCGTTGACAAAAAGCGCGTTTTCGCGGCACAAGGAGATCGAACAGTAGTGGCTCGTCCGTCCGGCTACATGCCTGTTGCTAGGTATTTCATCACCCTTCTGACCCTTCTCGCTTTGTTGTACGCGGGGCTATTTTTCGGCGGCAAGGATCGCACTCCGAAACTTGGCCTGGACCTGCAGGGTGGCACGACTATCACGTTGCGCGCTCTGACCGAGAAAGGTAAGGCGCCGAGCGCAGATGAGCTGAAGACGGCCCGCCAGATCATCTCGAATCGAGTAAACGGTCTCGGAGTTACTTCTGCCGAAGTCGCCACCGAAGGCGATCGCAATATTGTGATCTCCATTCCGGGAACCGGCGGAGAGCAAGCCAAGCAGCTCGGTGCCACCGCATTGCTGGAGTTCCGACCGGTGCTCACAGTAGCCGGAGCAGGAGCCGGCGCCACCAGCACGACCAACCCGTCGCAGGGCGCGGCGCCTAGCCCTAGCGGTCAAGCCGGTGGCGCGGCGCCGACGCCGAACGGTCGACCGTTGCCGCCGATCGCTGCACCCGGCGACAGCAGTAGTTCCTCGACCTCAACCTCAGCGCCCAGCAGCGCTGCGGGTGACTCCGCCGCGCCCGGCAGCAACCCGAATAAGGGCGCGAAGCAAATTATCAATGTGCCACAAGGCGCGGACACCGCCGAGGGCGCCGCTGCGATCGCAGCCACCCTCAACTGTGATGCGACCAATACCGCTCAGAGCCCGACGGCCAATCAATATATGGCCAGCTGCGATGGCGCGACCGTCTACATTCTGGGGCCGGTTCTCATTCGAGGTACCAGCGTCACCGACGCTTCGGCGAACTTTGACACCCAGGGCGGCCAAGGGTGGCAAGTGCAGCTGACGCTCGATGGCAAGGCCTCAAATACGTGGGCGGCTTATACCGCGCAAAATATTGGCAAGCAGGTCGCCTTCGTACTTGACCAGCGAGTCTTATCGGCGCCGGTCATAAACTCAGCTATTCCTGGCCCGACGACCACTGTTTCCGGTAGCTTCAACCAGGCTAGCGCTAACAATCTTGCGAACTCGTTGAAGTTCGGTGCTTTACCACTGACCTTTACTCAGTCCGAAGCCCTCACTATTTCACCCACACTAGGTTTGGCATCACTGCAGGCTGGCTTGGTGGCTGGCTTAATCGGGCTCGGATTAGTCGCGTTGTACTGCTTGGCCTATTACCGCTTCTTGGGTCTGGTAACGATTGCCAGCTTGGCAGTTTCGGCGGCACTGATCTATGCCGTCTTGGTGCTGCTCAGTCGCGGGATTGGGCTGACACTTTCACTATCAGGCATCGCCGGATTCATCGTGGCGGTGGGTATCACCGCGGACTCTTTCGTAGTCTATTTTGAGCGTCTTAAGGACGAAATCCGCGAGGGTCGTTCGGTGAAATCCGCGGTTCCGCGTGCCTGGATTCGAGCTCGACGCACGATTCTGTCCGCGGACGCGGTGAGTTTCCTCGCGGCGCTCATCTTGTACATCTTCACGGTGGGTGAAGTGAAAGGTTTCGCATTCACCCTCGGTCTGTCGACGGTGTTGGATTTGGTGGTCGTTTACCTCTTCACGCACCCGATCGTGTCGTGGCTATCGCGGTTTCGTAGTTTCACTTCATCGGGATTCTCCGGCCTTGGTAATGCCGCTCACGGCCACGAGGTGACCAAAGATCGAGCCCCACGGGCCGGTCGCCGCAGCGCCGCCGCGAAAGACGCCAGGGTTGCGCCACCGTCCAAAGAAGTGCGATCGCCGATGACCGACCCCGATAATCTAGACGCTAATGATCTAGACGCGGTCGAAGTTGACTCAGACGAGGTTGACTCAGACAAGCGCGAATCGGTGTCGGCAGTCGTTGGTGATTCCGCACGTCAAAAAAAGTCCGGCCAGTCGACCTCGTTCGACACCTCCGGTGCTCAGACGGCCTCACCTGGGGCGAAAGAACGTGCCGCTGCTCGACGCGCGGGCCTTGCTGCCAAGAAAGTAACTGATGACTGAGCCCACCGTGACTGAAACGCCCGCCATCGTCGAGACCTCCAAACCAGCAAAAAAGGAATCGTTCGCACACCGGCTTTATACCGGCGAGACGGAGTTCCAGTTTGTTGCCCGTCGGAAGACTTTCTTCATCATCGGCATCGCGCTCGTGGTGGCGAGCCTGGCATTACTAGTTTTTCGCGGTTTGAACTTCGGCATTGACTTTGTCGGCGGCAACACCTTCCAGGTACCAGGCAAGGCCTCCGAACTGACTTCAGCCCAGGCGGTCGTGGAAGACGGGTTGAGCAAAGCGACGCCCAGCGAGCGAGGCAGCACTGCTGGGACTGCAAAGGCAGAGATTGCGAGTGCTCAGGTTGTCGGATCTGGCAACGGCACCTCGTTACTGATCAAGACCTCGGCGATCGATCCAACCTCGGCGACGAATATCTCTAATGCGTTGGCTGCACAATTTCGTACTGAGATCGTCGCGGCCTTGCAGAAGGCCGGCACCCCGGTCACCGAGCAAAACATCAACGCGCAGGTCAGTAATCAAGCGATTGATGCCACGTGGGGAGGCGATGTCTCGCGCAAGGCGCTCATCGCACTCATCGTGTTTTTGGTCGTTGTCTCAATATTCCTGCGTATCCGATACCAACTGGGGTTGGTCGCTGGTGCACTGATCGCCCTTCTGCACGACCTGATCATCGCGACGGGGGTGTATTCACTCGTCGGATTTGAGGTGACACCTGCGACGGTGATTGGCTTGTTGACCATCCTTGGGTTCTCGCTCTACGACACCGTTGTGGTGTTCGATAAAGTCGATGAAAACACCAAGGGTTTGCTTGGCGGATCCCGGATGACTTACTCCGAAGCGGCGAATCTCGCGGTCAACCAGACCCTTATGAGGTCGATCAACACCACGCTCATTTCGCTACTGCCCGTTGCAGCGTTGCTATTTGTCGGCGCGGGCATTCTTGGTGCGGGCACGTTGAAAGACCTTGCGCTTGTCCTACTGATTGGCATGGCCGCAGGTGCGTACTCCTCAATCTTCTTAGCTGCGCCGATTGCGACTGTATTCGCTGAGCGCCGGACCGACTACATCGATTTGGCGCGCCGGGTGAAGGCACGCCGCGAACGCAAAACTAGTACGACTGAGGCTGGGTCCGAGACCGCGAGCCAACAGCGTGCCCGCGCTCAGCGCGATCGTGAGCTTGTCGCGTCGGGCGTTGGTGCAAAGCCGCGTCCAGGCGCCCGGCCGGTGCCGGCAAAGCCAGTCGCGCAATCCATGAAATCACCGCTGCCTGCGACCGTGTTATCCAAGGCTGCCAATCCGAAGGCTGGCGCGAGCCAGAGCATTACGGCTCAGTCCGCTGCACCTAAGACCGCCGCCGCTAAGACACCGAAAGCTGTCGCGCCGGAGACTGCTGCGCCCAAGACACCGAAAGCTGTGATACCGAAGACCGCTGCGCCCAAGACTACTGCGCCTAAGACACCGAAAGCTGTGACCCCGAAGACTGCTGCGCCCACGGCCGTCACATCGAAAAACATCACATCCAAGACCGCTGCAGACAAAACTAAAACGGCCGCAGCGCAAGATCGACAACCGGCGAGCGACCGCAAGTCCGAGCGTCGGCGTGCGGTTGTCTCGGAAAAACAGTCAACTGACAGGTCAGAGAACCGATTCACCGATCAACCGACCGACCGTGCAAACAAACCGAAGGCGACAGATGAGTGACCTTGAGCAGCTTCGCGAGACTGTCCGCTCGCACTGTATAGAAACCCAAGACTTCCCGGCAGCTGGAGTGCTGTTCCGGGACTACACGCCGTTATTTTGCGACGGTGCCGCCTTCGCAGAGGTGATTGACGCTATCGCGGCGGACGTGATTGCCAAGGGCGGTGTCGACAAGGTCGTAGGTATCGAGGCGCGGGGATTCTTGCTGTGCGCTGCACTCGGGTATCGTCTTCGCGTCGGTGTGGTGCCGATTCGCAAGGCCGGCAAATTGCCGCCGCCGACCGAGCGCGAGAGTTATGCGCTGGAGTATGCAGAGGCGACCATCGAGGTCGGTCCGCACGCCATCACCGACGGCGATCGCGTGCTCCTTGTCGATGACGTATTGGCGACGGGCGGGACTATGGTGGCGGCCGCGGCACTGATGCGCAAGCTCGGCGCGCAGGCGATGAAAAACGCTCAGCTCACCTTCAATTCCGCGATGGTCGGCTGAGCTCCGACGTAGGCTTAATAGAGATTCGTCGCGAGGGAGGGATACCGCATGGGTTCTGAGCCGTCCCGAACAGGCGCTGCACCAGTGGCTCAAGTGATCGTGCAGCACAATCCGCACGATCAACCAACACAATCTTTGCCTGATGCGGGTCCGGACAGCGAACCGATTCTGTCGCTAGATCCGCCTCGGCGACGCAGAGTGCGTCAACGGCTGGTGCGTGCTTTCGCCCCCGGCCCACGAGGGTCTGGCGTGGCGTCTGTACTGGAGCCACTTGTCGCTGCGCATCGGCGCCATCATCCCGATGCAGATTTAGTGCTGCTGCAGCGTGCCTACGACACGGCCGAACGCTGCCACGCGGAGCAACGTCGTCTCTCTGGAGACCCGTACATTACCCATCCACTGGCGGTCGCAGGTATTCTTGCCGATCTTGGTATGGATACCACGACAATTGTCGCTGGCCTGTTGCACGACACAGTAGAGGACACCGGCTACACCCTCGATCAGGTGCATGCCGATTTCGGGGCTCAAGTCGCCTATCTGGTCGATGGGGTGACCAAGCTCGATAAGGTCACCTATGGTCAAGCGGCCCAAGCAGAGACGATCCGCAAAATGCTCCTCGCGATGGCCCAAGATCCGCGAGTACTTGTAATCAAACTTTGCGACCGGCTGCACAATATGCGCACTTTGCGGCATCTGCCGCCGGCCAAACAGGAAAAGAAAGCGCGTGAAACGCTCGACGTGCTCGCTCCGTTGGCGCACCGACTGGGCATGAATACGGTTAAGTGGGAACTTGAAGATCTCGCATTCGCAACTCTGCACCCGAAACGATACGACGAAATTGCCCGAATGGTGGCAGAGCGCGCGCCATCGCGCGATTCATTCCTCGGTGGCTTCATGGCCGAGGTGCG
>JBDTCL010000420.1:0-12956 GCA_039923595.1 Antricoccus sp.
CGCCATACAGTCGATTGAAGCTGCGATGTATGCCGAACCAACGCAGTGGGAAGATTCGCCCAGATCCTTAGCGCAGACCGTCCGGCAGGTTACCTCGACATTTGCAAAGCATCGATCGATCCGCGTCCGAATCCGAGTGTGGTGGTTGCCCCCCACATGGCGAGCGGGCCCCAGGGCCGAGTCAGTGCGCTCTGCGATGACCGAACAAGGAAAAATCCAACGCTAATAGTGGACCGATTGGTCTCAGACCGAACTCATCGACTACTGATCGAAGCGGCGACGCAACCGATCCTCAAACTTGTTTTTGGTCTGCGACGACGACTGAGATTGCTTACCCTTGGCGTCAGCCGCGGAGGAAAGTTGGGGTGCTTGCGAGGCCATTACGCCGAGCACACCGCCGCCGAACATGATCAGGAACCCAAGCACTCCGACAGGGATGCTATTTAACCAGACACCGCCGACCAGCACAGCCAATCCGACAATCACCAAGGCGACACCAAAGCGAATCCGTCGTGCGGTGAAGGCTTTACCCGAACCGGCCTTGCCGGCAGCCCGGAACTTCGGGTCCTCCGCCGCAAGGGATTGCGCGATCTCATCGAGCACGCGCTGCTCGTGTTCAGAGAGGGGCATCTGCTCCTCCAAACTTGGTTAAGTGTCGCGGTCGCTACCGCCTATATTAAGAATACGATCCTCAGGAGCACTCCGGTAGCCTGATACACCAAATAACTTGCTTCCGGACAAAATAAATAACGGCCCGAGCCGCTGATTGGTTCCGCACCTGCTCAGCTGGCCATCATTATCGACCCGTGCCTGGCTTATTGCGCAGCAATGCCGCGGGTCCCACGGCACCAGAGCCGAATCGTTCAATGACCGAGTCGACGGCTCGCTCCGTGGCCGCCCAGTCCGGAGCTGGTTGCAGATCATCGAATGATAACTGTCGCTCGCCAGAATCAGCATGTTCAAGTTTCTCAGCGCGAACGCCGATCAGTCGCATTCCACGACCCTGCAGCTCGGTGCGTTCGAAATGCGTCCACAGTGCAGCGGCGGCCTCAAATAAGTCTCTAGCGGTATCGGTAGCTTCCGGCAAGACCCTTGATCGAGACAGCGTAGTGAAATCGGCGGTCCGCAACTTAAGCGCTATCGAGCCGCTTTGCATGCCAGCCCGCCGCAACCGGGCTCCGACTAGCTGGCATAGCTTATGGATTTCGGTGATAGCTTCGTCGGTTTGGACGAGGTCAAAAAGAAACGTTTCTTCAGCGCCAATAGATTTTTCCACTCGGGTCGGGCTCACCGCCCGCACATCCTGGCCGTTCGCCAGCGCGCTTAGATGCGCGGCAGCGGCCGCACCGAGATTAGTGCGCAGCGTTTGAGGGCGAGCCAGCGCAATATCGCCAACCGACTGCATTCCGAGCGAGATCAATTTACGCTCCGTCGTGGGGCCGACGCCCCAGAGCGCCGATACCGGCAGTGGGTGCAAGAAATCCAGTACTCGATCAGCGGGCACGACTAGCAGACCATCTGGCTTACAGCGGGTACTAGCGATCTTGGCCACGAAGAGCACGGACGCGATACCCACCGAGCACGTGAGCGACAGCTCACGCTCGACTCGTTCCCGAATCTGAGTGGCAATCGTGACCGGAGCGCCAAGTAGCCGGATCGATCCGCGGATATCCAAAAACGCCTCGTCAAGTGACAATGGCTGCACCTGCGGGGTGATATCACGCAGGATCGCCATGACTTGGCCCGAAACCTCTTGATATTCGCTATGTCGGCCCGGTAACACGACGGCGTGTGGGCACAGTCGCAGCGCTTTGCCCATCGCCATCGCGCTCTTCACACCGTATTTGCGAGCCTCATAACTGGCTGCTGCAACCACGCCGCGATCGCGATAGCCGCCGACGATGACCGGCTTGCCGCGCAGGCTGGGATCCCGACGAATTTCAACACTTGCGAAGAATGCGTCCATATCGACATGCAAGAACGTGCAGCCGGTGTCGTCTCGACCCGACTGGTCAGTTGCCCCAATCCGCTGCTGATCAGCGCTACGACCCACGCGCCTCAGCAATCAGATGTAGGTACGGCGCGACTTCAACGAATGCGTCAACATTCTCTAGCAGGGACCGGATGGCCAGATCATTGCCCTTTCCCTGCTGGCCACCGAGTTCGTCAATCAGACCGATCCCGCGGCGCCCGGTCACCCGCAGCCCGACGGATTCGCACAACGCGATCAGGACTGCTGGCTCAAAACGGCGCTGAAGCTGATCGGTTGGTCCGCTCCGACCGCGTGGATCGTCTGCAATTGCAAGTGCTTCATCACGCCGACCCGCCACCGTTCGAGCAAGGATGCTGCCTGCGCGAGTGGCGCACACGATGCTCAAGACCCCGCCATTCGACAACGCGGCGCGGGCGCCAGTCAAGGTCCGTTCCGGATCGTCGACGTATTCTAGAACCCGATGACACAGCACGATGTCCGCAGTCAGCGACAAGCCATCGAACGAATCTAGATCGTGCACGAGGCCCGTGACGCGGTCCGCAACGCCAGCGGCCGCGGTGCGACGGGCAAGGGTGGCGAGGGCGTCGGGGCTTTGATCGAGCACTGTTACCAAATGTCCTGCCCTTGCTAGTGGCACCGCGATCACCCCGGTACCGCCGCCAAGGTCTAGTACGGTTCCGGGCGGGTGCCCTGCTGCGGTGCGCTGTCGGATCGCCGCACCGAGCGCGCCAAGATCATCGAGCACACTAAGACTCTCAGACTCAGCCGGCGATGCTGCTTCCCCGGCGCCAGCGGTGAGCGCTGATGACATCGCAACTCCTCATCAATAGGGTTCTCTGCGCATATTCTGCCTTGGCCGCGGATGTTATTGTGCCGCGGAGTCGTGCCGATCGAGAGCTTGAGATGACAACGCTCGCTCGCGCAGGAGGAGTCCTCGTACTTCATGAGTGAACCGCTCAGCATCACGCAGCAGATCATCGGCCTGCCGCTCGCCGATCCGGATAGATCGGTCGCCCCGCCTAATGGTTCGGACCCGGAAATTAAGTCCAAAGAAATCAGCCCACTCCCCAAGCTCTGGGGCAAACTGCGGCAGCAGTACCCAGACCGAGCGTGCGCTACCGCCAGCTAGCTGAGCGCCGGGCTTGCTAGTCGCCCGGGTGCTCAGCACGGCAGCGGCGGCCCTCAACGCGGCAAGGTTGGCCGCATCAAAACGATCCTCGGCCGTATTGCTCGCTGCGGCATCAGCAATAGCCCGCCATGCGGCGGTCATGAGTTGTCCGGTCGTATCAATCTGGCGCACTAAACCGGACCGAGCGTGCGCCGCGGTTGATGGGTCCGTTGCGGGCACCGGCTGCACCTCGGACACTGCGACCTTCGCCGCCGCTGGTTGAATATCTGACATCCTCACCACCTCGTCACTGCTCACTCTGAGCTTGCCAAAATCTTCGAACACGTGTTCTATCAAACACTAGTCCTAATTTGATAAGCGTCAAGTGGATCTGCAACGATTGCACATCTCAGGCAAGATAGAGCCCATGGACGACATTTCCACCACAGCTGGCGAAACCGAAAGCGCTTCGCAAGCTGTCCTCGATCACCCCGCGGTACGCGCCGTCACCGCTGATCTAGCCGCGATTGGATTGGCGCCTGACATCACCACGTTCACGATCGCGGCGCGCACTGCAGCGATCGCTGCTGAAGCGCTAGGAATCGAGATCGCGCAGATCGCGAATAGCCTGATCTTTTGCGCCGACGACGCGCCGCTGCTCGTGATGACCTCAGGAGCGCATCGGGTTGACACCGCTAACTTGGCGCAGGTTCTTGGCAAGGGTACGATCACGCCCGCAACAGCGCAATTTGTCCGCGAGCACACGGCCCAGACCATTGGCGGCGTCGCACCGGTCGGCCACCCCGCCCCGATCGAAACAATCATCGATACCTCGCTAGCGCGTTGCGATGTCGTCTGGGCCGCAGCTGGTCACCCGAATACGGTCTTTCCCACCACGTACGAGCAATTGCTACATATGACACACGGCACTGCAGCCGATGTCGCTTAGCTCGAAACTGACTGATCGGCTGTGAAGCTAACTCAACGTCTTTCGCTCCGTCGAAAATCCTCTCGCGTGCCTCTTGCTGCCGCCGTTGCTCCGATGAGCACTGCTGATTTTGCTGCGTTACTCCCGGCAGCAATGGGCATTTATGCCGAGGCCATGGGCTATACCCGCAGCATCATCCCGGCTCGCACCACACTTGCTCAACAGCATCTGGGCTTTCCAGATTTCCGGTCCGTCGCCGCTTGGCATAACTCGGAGCTCGTCGGCTTCGGATACGGTTATCGCGGCATGCCTGGGCAGTGGTGGTATGACCACGTCGCGCAGATGATTCGCGACCATCCGAGCGGCGATGCAACCGCCGATTTCTGGCTTAGCAACATGTTCGAATTGTGCGAACTACATGTCAGTCCACGATTTCAAGGTGCGGGCCTTGGGCGAGGATTACTCGAGACTTTGATAGACGACACCGCATTTTCGACCACATTGTTATCCACCCCCGAAGGCGATACCACAGCACATCATCTGTACCGCCGTACCGGATTTATCAGGGTTGTCGACGCGAGCGTGTTCCCCGGCGACGCCCGGCGATTCGCGATCCTCGGCCGCCGCGCAGGAGGCGCAACATGAGTAGCACCAACCGCGATGTCGTTGTCATCGGAGCCGGGCACAATGGCCTTGTTGCTGCCTGTTATCTCGCTCGAGCCGGACTCGATGTCGAAGTCGTCGAACGCGACAGCGTGGTGGGCGGAGCAGTATCAACGGTCGAAAGATTCCCCGGTGTGCGCATGGATCGTGGTTCTAGTGCCCACATCATGATCCGCCAAACCGGAATCATCGAGGAACTCGATCTCGCTCGGCATGGATTGGTCTATCAGGATCTCGATCCGTGGGGCTTCGCACCGGTCAACACTCCCGACGGCGATCAACAAGCCATCATCTTCTGGGTTGATCTGGAGGCTACCTGCGCTTCCATCGCAGAGGTATGCAGCCAGCAGGATGCCGACGCGTATCGCCGTTTCGTGCGCGATTGGTTGCCACGCAACAAGGTGGTCTTCGATTTCTTTGCGCGCACGCCGACCCCGCTGAACCTCGGTCGGACGATGACCGCAATGCGTCGAGCAACTCCGGCCGGTGTGAGCCGAATGACTCGCGACATGCTCGGCAGCGCCGATGCGGTCTTGGACTACTACTTCACCGACGAGCGGCTCAAAAGCGCACTGTCGTGGATGGCAGCGCAATCGGGTCCACCAAGTCACGAACCGGCGACAGCCGACATGGTCGGTTGGTTGACCATGCTGCACAATATGGCACCAGGTCATCCAATCGGTGGCAGCGGAAAGTTGTCAGAAAGTCTCGCTAACGCACTTGGTGCCGCCGGCGGAACGCTCACGCTGGGTGACGGCGCTGAGCGAATCCTTACCCACAACGACAAGGTCACCGGTGTGCGTCTGCTTAGCGGCCGCACCATCAGCACCACAACAATTGTCGCGGCCAGTCATATCCACACCACAGCTCGATTACTTGCAGACGACTATGAACACTTAGCGACCGACATCAGCAAACGCGCGCGGACTGGCAACGGTCTGGGCATGGTCGTACGTGCGCATACCCGTGCGGTTCCGCAGTATCCATCCGATCAGGACCAGATTTCTGATCGCGCAATGGTTTTGCTCGCCGACAGCCGACGCGAATTGCGGGCGAACTACGGGCAGTATCTTGCCGGAGAGCGACCACGCAACCCCGCCGCCCTCGTGATGGCGCCATCAAAGCAGGACAGCACCCTCGCTCCTGCCGGTGAGCATACTGTCACCATCTGGGGTCAGTGGCATGCGCACGAGTTAGCTGACGGCTCGTCGTGGTCCGAGCATCGTGAGACAGAAGCAGAAAAGCTAGTCTCGGTCGTCGACAAGTGGGCCCCTGGTTTCGCAGACAGCGTGATCAATCTTTGGACGCAAACACCTGCGGACCTCGAAAGTGAGCTGGGATTGATCAACGGCAACGTCATGCATTTAGAGATGTCGCTCGATCAGATGTTCTCATTGCGACCGTTGCCCGAACACGCGCAGTACCGAATCGCTGGTATATCTGGACTGTACCTCGCAGGAGCATCAACTCATCCGGGCGGTGGAGTGTTCGGAGCCAGCGGCCGTAGCGTCGCTGGAGTAGTGCGACGCGATCGCCGCTCGATTCGAGGCATACGGTCGTGCTTGCGATAATCGACAGCACAACGCCGCCGGGAGGCCATATGCGACACGAATTCAGCCGAGACGATCTTGATCCTGGTGGGGCTTATCACCTCCTCACTGCGACCGTCGTTCCTCGTCCGATTGCCTGGATCTGCACCAGATCAGCAGAGGGTGTCGACAACATCGCGCCACACTCGTTCTATACCGTCGCAGCGGCTGACCCACCAGTCATTCAATTCACCTCGATCGGCGAAAAAGATACCCTACGCAACGTGCGACAAACCGGTGAGTTTGTGGTCTGTCTGACACCTACTTCCCTATTTCACAAGATAAACGACACCTCCATCGATTTCCCAGCAAGCATGAGCGAATTCGATGAAATAGGACTGACGCGAGAGCCAAGCAGTCGGGTCGGCCCGCCGCGCATCGCCGAATCCCCCGTCGCGATCGAATGCACGCTCAATCGCACCATTGAAATCGGAAATTCGGTCGTCGTCATGGGCGATGTCGTGCTATTTAGTATCGAAGACCGAGTGCTCGATCTGAGCGCACCCCGTCGACCGCACCCGCGTATCGAGGATTTGCAGCCAGTTGCGCGTCTTGGTCGTAACCAATGGACCACTCTCGGCGAGATCCTGGATGAACCACGCAAGAAATTCGGCGGCTAATTAAGCGCTGGCGCTGGCTGGTTGAGTCAGGTTGAGGCTTTCCCAAATCTCTGTCGTTGCCTTGGACCGATTCATCGTAATGAAATGAATACCAGGTGCACCCTCAGCGAGTAATCGCTCGCACATCGCAGTCGCATGGGCAATCCCAAACTCACGCACTGCCTTGGGATCGCCTGCATAGGACTCGAACCGCTCTCGCAGTGCCCGCGGGAACGGTGCACCACTGAGCTTCGGGGCTCGATCGATGGTGGCCGCGCTTAGAACGGGCATAATGCCAGCGATAATCGGCACCTCGCAGCCGAGGGCACTAACCCGATCGCGTAAAGCAAAATAGTCATTGACATCGAAGAATATCTGGGTGATCGCATAGTCGGCGCCCGCCCGGCACTTCTGCACAAAATGTCGCGCATCGCTGTCGATATCCGAGGAACGTGGGTGCTTGTAGGGGAATGCGGCAACGCCGACCGAGAACTCCCCAGCAGCACGCAGCATCGAGACCAGTTCGTCAGCGTGCTCGATACCTTCAGGATGCTTGAGCCAATCTCCTTCCGGGTCACCCGGTGGATCCCCTCGCACCGCCAGCATGTTGCGCACACCAACGCCGGCAAGGCTACCGATCAAGTTGCGCAACTCATCCACGGAATGATTCACCCCAGTCAGGTGCGCGACCGGCAACATCGTGGTTTCAGTAGCAATCCGTTCGGTCGCTCGTAGGGTGCCGGTTCGAGTCGTACCTCCAGCACCATAGGTAACCGACACGAATGAAGGTGCAAATTTTTCCAGCCGACGAATTGCTTCCCATAGTTGCCGCTCGGACTCGTCATCGCGAGGTGGAAAAAACTCGAAGGAAAACGTGGGTCCGGCAGCAAGTGCCTCGCGAACGGTCCGGAATCGCCTGGGAGGGGTCATCAGCTAAGAATACGCAATTTGACCGCCTGGTTCAGTCGACATGCGTAAAGACCACTGTGGCGGGCAATACTGACTATTGTTGATTCCAATGGAAAGTCAACGAATAGAGCTGGCGGCCTCAAACGATCCGGTGACATTGTTTGCGCACGTACGACGTGCGGTCGATGGCGCTGTCGAGCAGTTTCTCAACTCAGCCGCGGTCGCCTTGATCACGATCGACGCGGCGCTGAGTCCGATTGCGACCGAATTGGTTGAATTTGCCGCCACCGGCAAGCGGATTCGACCATTGTTCGGATACTGTGGCTGGCTTGCCGCTGGTGGCCCGGGCGACGAAAGTGCGGTGATCCGCAGCGTCGCCGCACTCGAGCTCGTCCAGGTGGCCGCACTCATCCACGACGACATTATCGATGACTCTGAATCTAGGCGCGGCCGACGGACGACACATGTGGGCTTCGAACAGCTTCATCGACACGCAGGATGGGCCGGTGATAGCGCCAAATTCGGTGACTCGGCAGCCATCATCGCTGGCGATCTAGCACTAGTTTTCGCCGATCGAATGCTGCACGAATCCGGCCTCGACACGCCCACTCTTAGCCGAGTACGGCCAGTCTTCGATCAGATGCGCCTGGAGGTAATGAGCGGCCAGTATCTAGACATTCTCGCCCAGGCCCATCCGGCTTCTCCGGCAGATGCACTGCGCGCCGCGCTGAACGTGGCGAGACTGAAGTCGGCGTCGTACACCGTCGCCCGCCCGTTGCATATTGGTGCCGCGATCGCGGACGCTCGGCAAAGCACGGTGGCGGCACTACTTGAATATGGTGAACACATCGGTATCGCATTCCAATTGCGTGATGACCTTCTCGGCGTTTTCGGCGATCCAACGCAGACCGGCAAGCCAGCTGGCGATGATTTGCGCGAAGGTAAGCGCACCGCGTTGATTGCGCTGGCCCAACCGCATTTAGCGGCGGACGACCTGAACGGTTTCGGCGACCCGGATCTAGCCGCGGACGACGTCGACCGATTACGTCTGGTGATTACCGGTTCTGGAGCACCCGAAAAGGTGGAGAAGTTGATCTCCGAACATGCAGTACAGGCTTATCAGGCGATAGCCGGGCCGCACATCACTGACGTGGGCCGGACGGCTCTGCACGAACTCGGTACCAACGCGACAGCAAGGGCTACTTAAATGAATACAGATCGAATCGTTGTCGTCGGCGCCGGATTGGCCGGACTCAGTGCCGCTCTGCATCTGGCTGGAGCGGGCCGGTCGGTCACGGTGATCGAGCGGGCATCGGAGGTTGGCGGGCTGTGTCGGTCGTTCGAACATGATGGGCACCGATTCGATGCTGGGCCTACGGTCCTGACGATGCCGGAGGTCATTGCGGAGTCGTTCGCCGCCGTCGATGTTGATATGGCGGACATGTTGCAGATTGAGCGGATCGATCCGGCATACCGCGCGGTCTACGCCGACGGCTCCGTCATTGACGTTGGTGCAACGATCGAGGCGACCACTGAGTCGGTACGAGCTGCCTGCGGCCCAGCTGAGGCCCAGAACTTCGAGCAGTTCGCCAGTTATGCGCGCAAATTGTGGCTGGCTGAGAAGGATTCATTCATCGATCGCAACTTCAATTCACCGCTCGATCTGGTCTCAACGGATCTCGTGCGGCTGGTGATGCTCGGTGGCTTCGGGTCGTTGCAACGCGCTGTGCACCGCCGATTGGCCGATGATCGCACGCGCCGGCTGGCGAGCTTCCAGGCGCTGTACGTCGGCGTGAGCCCCAAGCGGGCCCGCGCGATGTATGGCTCTATCGCCTATATGGATCTATTCCACGGCGTTTATCATGCGCGCGGTGGAATGTCGGCGATAACGCGGGCGATGGCTCAGGCAGCAACCGAGCACGGTGTGGAAATTATTGTCGATACCGAGGTGCATCGTTTGGTGCGGACTGGTTCCCGGGTGACGGGTGTAATTGCCGGTGATCAGTTGATCAGCTGTTCAGAAGTGGTCCTCACCGCCGATCCAATCACCGCGCAACGTGATCTGTTGGGCCGCAAAGTGCGCAGGCCCGGAATTCGCAGATCACCCTCGTGCGCGTTGCTGCATCTGCAAGTACCGCTTGAGAAACTGCCTCGTCGCGAGTTAAAGCCAGCCCACCATACGATCGAATTCGGCGGCGCCTGGGCACTGACCTTCGAGGAAATTACCCGTCGAGGCACGCTCATGTCCGATCCGAGCATTTTGATCAGCAATCCCGCGGCCTCCGATTCCAGCCTCGCACCGCCGGGCAGCGCTCCGCTGTATGTGCTGGCACCGACCCCGAATCTCGACGGCGTCACCAATTGGGATCGAGACGGCGCGAGCTATCGCGCGAGCTTGTTGGAATGGCTACGCGGCCGAGGCTACGGAGTCGATGAAAGTAACGTAGTCAGGTGGACCACGCCTTCAGACTGGGAGCGGCAAGGTCTAGCGGGTGGAACCCCGTTCTCGCTCGCGCACACTTTGACCCAGACCGGACCATTCCGCCCGCACAATCGGGCTCGCGGTGTCGACAACGTCGTCTTCGCGGGAGCAGGAACAACACCGGGCGTGGGCGTTCCGATGGCATTGATATCCGGCAAGTTAGCAGCTGCTCGCGTTGCCGGGAGCGCACGTGCCCGAGTCTGATCCGCTGGCAGCGGCATATGAGATTTGCCGACGTATTCATGCTCATCACGGTCGTAGTTACTACCTCGCCACGCTGTTGCTTCCCGCTAGCCAACGCCCAGGGATCCACGCTTTGTATGCCTTTGCCCGCCATGTCGATGACATCGTTGATGTGCCGCTAGACAATGTCCCGCCGCACGAGAGACTCGACGAACTCGTCTCACAATGGCATCAGGCGGTCCGCGACGGTGCGACCGATCAACCAATTTTTGCTGCCGCTGCCGACACCGTGAACAAATACGGTATCGGTGCCCAACTGACCGATGACTTTCTGGCCGCAATGCGCATGGATCTCGATCCGCAGACGTACCAGACCTGGGATGACCTTTCGTCCTATACCTGGGGTTCGGCTTGCGTGATCGGGTTGCAGACCGCACAGATCTTTGGCACGATCGGTGATCGATACACCGCTCTACACTGCGCGGCGCTCCTCGGTGAAGCCTTCCAGCTCACGAATTTCATCCGTGATTACGACGAGGATCGTGGCCGCGGCCGGGTATATCTGCCACTAGAAGAATTCGACAACTGCGGTATCGAGGGAGGTTCGGGTGATAGCCCGCAGCTGCGGGCAGTGATTGCCGAATGTGTCAATCGCAACCGCGAGCTTTATGCGGCTGCACGACCCGGGATTGGGATGCTGGAACCCGCTGCCCGGCCGTGTGTTCAGGCAGCATTC
Source organism: Antricoccus sp. (assembly GCA_039923595.1). Classification (GTDB taxonomy): domain Bacteria; phylum Actinomycetota; class Actinomycetes; order Mycobacteriales; family Antricoccaceae; genus Antricoccus. Next base: position 11,191 of record JBDTCL010000420.1, read on the forward strand.
TCGTTATATAGCGGGATTCTCGACGAAGTCGTCGCAGCAGACTACGACGTTATTGGGCATCGTCATCGGGTATCGACGGTGCGGCGGGCAGCGTTGCTCGCTGCGACGGTGCCGCGAATCGTGGCGTCTCGCCGTGGCCGAGCCGCGTCCACACTGTAAGGACAAGTAACACCAGCCCAAAACCGAATCCAAGGTCCTCAATAGGTGCATAAACAATGCGCAGCCCGATGATGACGTCCGGGTTGTAGGTCACCACCGGAATGCCGGTCAAGAACCCGTTCATCAACAATTGGAAAAAAACGATGATGGCGTACGCGACCCAAAAGTCGAGGCGCAGAATGAGCCGTTTGCGGGTCCCCCATCGGTCGATGGCGAGACTTATCAAGATGGCCAACACCGAGCCGAGCGTATAGATCACAGCTTGGCTCGCGTCACGCGGGCGGCCTCAAAGCCGAGCACCGCGCAAATCGGTACGACAATGAAGAACCCGTATTCCTCTAGCGGCAGGCCTAGTATCCGAGGCCCAAATATGCGACCGTCATCGAAAAACCACCACGACTCCTGCGCCGCGACGATATCCCACACCACAAAAAGTAGCCCGGGCAGCATTGCCGTACCGAGTCGCCGCGGTCGGTTCAACACATTTACGCCAGGAATAGCTTGTAACCAGGCCGCGGCGAGGAGGGTCAGGATGAGAATGACGGTATATGTCCAGTGGCCCATTTACCTGATCGCCCTAGAAGGCCAGCGCCTGGGCGCGTCTGGAGACCTCACGGTGCAGGCTCTTATGCAGGCCCAAGGCTGCACTGCCGCCGAGTGAGTCGTCTGGTGCAAGCAGCCACCTCAAGGCTTCTTCGTCGCTAAAGCCACCATCGCGTAGAGAGGTAATGATGCCGCGAAGGTACTTCGACACCTCGCCGTTGACGATCAATTGCGCCGCGATCTTAGGCACCGAATCGATGCGTAATGAAATCAGCTCGCCGTCATTGACCAGCTGCCTAATCACTGTGATGTCAACGCCGAGTTGACTGGCTGCATCGGCATACGTCAGCCAGTCTGTTGTCGTCGTCACGTCGGGTTCAATACTCACCGCTCTAGCGTGCCACGTAAATGAACGTGACCGGCCGCCGGATCGGATACGGTGAATGAAGTCACGATGTCGCTCCGGCATCGTCAGAAGTCTTTGTGAAAAATTCTGCGATGACTACCAAAGCGAGCACCTTGACACCCATGCCGGTCAAGAAAGACAAGTAATGACAACTACAGGCAACGAAGCCGTGCCGAACGATTTGACCGACCGTACGGCGCATTACCAACAACTCGTAACTCAGTTGACGATCGCCCAAAAGGTCGCGCTGCTGACCGGCAGCGACACCTTCACCATGGCGGCTGAGCCCGAAATAGGACTGGAGCAGATCGCTTTATCCGATGGTCCCACCGGAGTCCGCGGCCTGAAATTCTCCGGCGGTCGTCAAGTTGCCTTACTGCCGAATGCCACACTCCTCGCATCGGCCTGGAGTGAGCAGACCGCGTTTGAAGTCGGCAGATTGCTGTCGGAGGAAGCCATCGCGCAGCAGATCAGCGTCGTCCTTGGACCGACGATCAACCTGCACCGATCACCGCTCGGTGGCCGCCTCTTCGAGGCGTATTCCGAAGATCCGCTGCTCACCGGGAAACTCGCCGCCGCCTACGTTCGAGGGCTTCAATCGAACCAAATAGGCGCATGTCTCAAGCACCTCGTCGGCAACGAATCAGAGACCGCGCGG
>JBDTCL010000421.1:0-3432 GCA_039923595.1 Antricoccus sp.
GATTACCTCCGATCGCACGCCTAAAGAGCTCACCACGCTTGAGGATCGGCTGCGTAGCCGATTTGCCGGCGGTCTGACCCCTGATATTCATGCTCCGGATCTCGAGACCCGGCTGGCGATCTTGCAACGCAAAGCCAGCCAGGAGGGGCTGAGCATCAAGCCTGAGGTGCTCGAGCTCATTGCGACCAAAATTCAGACGAATATCCGCGAGCTAGAGGGTGCGCTGATTCGTGTGGCGGCCTATGCCAACCTCACTGGTCAAGGTGTCGATCTCAATCTTGCGCAGGAGGTCATCAAAGATCTCGTGCCAGACGCCCAAGACACCATGATCACAGCGCAGATGATTATGAACGTTGTTGCTAACTACTTTGATGTCTCCATTGATGACCTATGTGGGCGCAACCGCAGCAAGGTTTTGGTGATGCCGAGGCAGATTGCAATGTATCTGTGTCGTGAGCTCACTGACCTCTCCTTGCCACGGATCGGGCAGCATTTCGGCGGCAAAGACCACACCACGGTTATGCACGCCGTCCGCAAGGTCACCAACGAACTGACTGAGAAGCGGCATATCTACAATCACGTCGCCTCGCTCACCAGCGCGATCCGATCTGAAGGCCGACGGTGACCCCGTCGTATCCTGTGGGTAAACCTGTGGAAAAGTGGGTAACGGATGTGCAGGAGCGTGTGGAGGATACTTTGACACCACTTTTTGTCCACAGCCTAACGCGGTTATCCACAGCCAGGCCCACAAATGGTCAACACCGAATTAATCCCCTTAGCCAGCACGAACGATACTTATCCCAAGAATCCACAGGCCCTACTACGACGACTAATAGATATAGATACAAGGATTCCTTTCGTATTCACCAGCCCGATGTCTGTGGATGTCCGGCAGTTTGCCGTTCGGCAGACCCCCTCATGGAGGTTCGATGAAATTCCAGGTCGAGCGAAGTGCGCTGGCCGATGCCGTGGCATGGGTCGCGCGCAGCTTGCCACAACGTCCACCGATGCCAGTTCTCGCGGGCATTTTGTTAGAAGTTGATGCTGATGAGCTCACAGTTTCCAGCTATGACTATGAAGTGTCGACTCAGATGAAAGTCGATTCTGCTACTGAAACTGCTGGTCGAACCTTAGTCAGCGGACGACTGTTGGCTGATATTACTAAGGCGCTGCCCAACAAACCGGTCAGCTTTGCCGTTGAAGGTTCACGACTGAAAATCACCTGCGGTACGTCTCGATTCGAGTTGCCGACGATGCCGGTCGAGGATTATCCCGCGCTACCGGATATGCCGCAGATTTCCGGCACCGTCAGTGCTGACGAGTTCGCACGAGTTGTCGCCACGGTCGCCGTCGCGGCCGGGCGCGATGAGACATTACCGTTCTTGACCGGCGTCCGGATTGAGATCGAGGGTGACAAGCTCACCTTCGCCGCGACCGACCGCTACCGGTTGGCAGTGCGCGAGATGACGTGGAATCCGGCGACACCGGGCATGTCGACCGCCGTCCTCGTCCCAGCAAAAATGCTCAGCGACACGGCCAAAACCCTTGCTAACGGTGGCGAAATCTCGATTGGCCTTGGCAACTCGGGTGATGGGATCGTCGGTTTTGCCGGAGGCCAGCGGCACTCGACCACGCGGTTGCTGGACCCCGATTTTCCGCCCTTTCGCAAATTGCTCCCCACCGAGACACTTGCGACGGCAGACGTTCCTGCGGCACATCTGGTCGAAGCCGTGCGTCGCGTCGCGCTCGTTGGCGACCGTGGAACGCCACTTCAATTGGCTTTTGAGGGCGGCAATCTGACGCTCACCGTTGCGGGCGAGGAAGACGGCTCAGCTGAGGAATCATTGCAGACCGAATTTGAGGGCGACCCGATTCGGATCGGTTTCAACCCCGCGTACCTACTCGATGGGCTCGGCGCAATCAATGCCGAGTCTGTCCGACTGAAATTCGTGACTGCGACCAAGCCGGCAGTCCTGAGCCCGACCCCCACTGATGACAGTGATGAGGCCGCGCTCAGCTACCGCTACCTGATCATGCCGATGCGACTACCTGGCTAGGCAGCTGGCAGTCTCGCAATCCTCAGGATTCTCAATGTCGTGAGGCCTAAGGTGAATGGTTGGGTCAATGCGGTCCATCAGTGGTGTTTGCAGATTATTTATGAAAGTTGGTACAGGGGTGCAGATCGGACTTGTCGGATTAGGCAAGATGGGCGGCAACATGGCCGAACGATTGCGTAACGACGACCACGAAGTCGTGGGCTATGATCGCGCCGCCGATAGCAAGCGGCAGGCTGATTCTCTTGAAGACATGGTCAGCAAGCTCAGTTCGCCGCGCGTCGTGTGGGTGATGGTCCCCTCAGGAGACCCGACCCGCGAGACCATCCGATCACTGCGTGAATTGCTCGACAAGGGCGACCTCATCGTCGACGGCGGCAATTCCAAGTACACCGACGATCAGGCGAATGCTGCGTACCTGGACGAGAAGGGTGTCTCGTTTGTCGACTGCGGCGTCTCTGGTGGGGTCTGGGGCATTACCGAGGGTTATGGCCTGATGTGTGGCGGTTCGGCCGCCAACGTCGCCAAGGCTCAGCCGATCTTTGACACGCTCAAACCCGCCGGTGAGTTCGGATTTGTGCATGCCGGCGAAGTCGGTGCGGGACATTTCACCAAAATGGTTCACAACGGCATTGAGTACGGCATGATGCAGGCGTACGCCGAGGGTTATGAGTTATTGCAGACCGTTCCGTTAGTGGAAAAGGTCGATGAGGCGTTCGCGTCGTGGCAGTCCGGCACGGTTGTTCGCTCCTGGCTGCTGGAACTGCTCGCTCGAGCCACCAAAGACGACCCTGGGCTGGCTGATGTTCGTGACTACGCCCAGGATTCCGGAGAGGGCCGTTGGACTGTGGAAGCCGCTGTCCAGAACGCGGTACCGCTGCCGGTGATCACAGCGTCCCTGTTCGCCCGCTTCGCCTCTCGGCAAGAGGAGTCGCCGGCAATGAAGGTTATTGCCGCACTGCGCAATCAGTTTGGTGGTCATGCCATGGGCAAAGCCGGAACTACCGACGACGTCCCGATTAGCTAACTTCTGCGAAGGTGGACCGCGATGCGGATATCGCGCCTGCAGGTTATTGATTTTCGCAATTACGCTGAGGCGCAGCTGGAATTCGCGCCCGGACCCAATGTCCTGCTCGGCAGCAACGGGCAGGGCAAAACAAACTTGCTTGAAGCTGTCGGTTACCTCGCGACCTTAGATTCACACCGAGTCTCAAGTGATGTTCCGCTGATTCGCCGAGGTGCTGATCGCGCGGTCGTTCGCGCGGTCGTGGTCAACGATCATCGCGAGCTGACGATCGAACTGGAAATCACCGCTGGCAAGGCTAATCGCGCGCGGTTAAACAAATCGCCGGTGGCACGCAATCGGGATATCATTGGG
>JBDTCL010000422.1:0-7673 GCA_039923595.1 Antricoccus sp.
CCCGTCGTCGTGGTTGGTTCGCTCATCGTTCGGGTCCTCCTCGGGACCCCGCCGTCGAGGCAGCTCTCGCCTGGAGAATCGCCGGGCGGGTACGCTGCCCCTCCTGCGGCGCGGATCGCATCAAACCCACAGTCAGGCGACCGGACTTATCCCTCAGCGAGGAGGGCTTCACCGTTGCGGGACAGCGCCGGACTTACACCGGACTTCGCTGAACTGTGGGCCATCCGGCACGATTGGCCGGACGAACTAAAACCTACGGAGCGCGTCGAGGACAGTCAATGTCGTGTGACGAGTCAGTCTCGGCGTGTCGCGTCGCGTCGGCTAACCACTCGATTTCAGCGGAGATGTCGTTGGTGCCGGGTCTCGGCAGTTCTGCTAGCTTCTGGTTCGTTCCCGATCGCTGTCGGTTGCTGGAACGTCGCGTTGGGTGAGTGCCAGATATGCCACAAATGCGCCGATCAATAGCGGAGGACGATCGACACAAGTCCCGAGCCGAAACCTCGACCGCCGACGCAGCCCAATGAGTACTACGAAAGTCCCCACCCAATGAGACCCGATAGTGCTAGCGATCCCGGCGAATCATGGGTGGAATCGTCCAGATGACGCCCTGCAGCCCGATGAGCGCGCTGGGTCGAAAGGCAACCATGAACACGACGAACAGTCATCCCGTGCCAAACGTGGCCGAACGACCCATTCTCTCCGGACATTTAGGATCGACGACAAAAGTAGCGCTGCCCAACGGCGCATCGGGTCGACCCCCGAAGGCACGGTCTTGATCCGGTGGAACGGCGCCATACTGCCGAAATCTATTCGGAAGACTGCCGCTCAACCAATCCCGACCCTTCGATGATCTTCCTGCTGATTGTGCGCGCATGGAGCGGAACACGAAAATCGCTTTCACCGAGTCGATCGCCCAACGGGACTGTCTGCTACGACTTCGGAGTTCGACAAGGGTGAGCGGCTGGATCGCTAGGCGGACCAAGGGTACGACTCCGAATGTCACCGCCCAGGTCCGCGCAAGATGGTATCGATCGGGTGCTGCGCAAGACAGACCGCACCTAACCTCGTGCAGTTTGGAACTCAACAGCTTGCAGCGCTTCTGACCATCGCGAGGGTGATTACTGCGCAGCCTTGCAGACCCAGCCGTCCGGTGTGCTTCCAGAATCCAAGAATTCGGCAAGTTCAGCCATTGTTTCCTGACTGAGGTCGTTATCCGCGTGCGGATAGATGATCGGTTCTTCCTTGCTATTGTGCTGATCGAGCTGAGCCAGAAGTGTCCGGCACGTAGAGACGAACTTATCGTTGAGGACTGTCGGATCGCTCCCCCGCAGCAACTCAGTCAAGGTGTCCATCAATTGCCACAGTTCACCGTGCTCGCGCAGCATCACCATGACCGGCATCATCAAACCAGTTTGCCGAAGCGGCGGAAACACGAACTGTTCCTCAAGATAGATATGCCGCCGCAGGGCGGCGAGGGTGACCAGGAGCGGTTCGGCGTCGACGACACCGCGCTCTAGATCGGCTATGAACACCTCGATACCGCTATCGATATCACGATGTTCGCGGATCAGCGCTTCTGACAGGCTCGTATTTGCCACGGCGCAAGTCCCCTTCTCAGATTCGGTGACGCATCGGAGGATGGTCGATTGATCAGCTCGAGCGAATTGAGCCGAAACAACACCTATCAGGTACGCATCCGTCGGCCTGCATCTCAGGCGATTGCGCCACCCGGAGACAACCATCACTCATTTTATACAGGTGTCTCCCGTGAAAATTCCGAGGGCACGCCCTGATCCGATAACTGCAGCGATTCTCGTTCTGGTTAATCCGGCGCTCAGTGCGGACCCGACGGCGCGCTCGAAATTTTTGACTTCGCTCTTGGTGTGATCTTGATGGGCGCTTGATGGCATCGATCATTTGAGGTGGCCAGAACTACTCAGCTCGCTCAGACCTTCATGTCAATGGAAACTCATAGCCCTGCCGTTTCCATCAGCCGCGCGATGGCGACCTTCGCCGCGGGCAATTCCAGCAATCGTCGACTGTCGCCTCGACGACGCCGGGCGTGGCGCGGAGACGACGTCGGTCAGACCCGGTAATCTCGTCGTTCGAGAAGTCATCGCGCCGATGTACCCCCGCGAGCGCGACGAAATCACTTTGTTGCCTTCTCGGATCACGTCCGCTCCATAGCTGTGCGCTGCAGCCTTAGCGATCAATGCACCGACGAGATTGGGGCGCCAGACGGTCCCCTCTCTCGTTCACATTGATCAAGACCTGCTCACTCCATCGAAGTGCTTGGCTGCTATCACTCGTGGGAACACTCGGGATTCAACTCACGCCTGTGCGCTTGTCTGCTCGTTCGCCCGCGCCGTCCGGGATCAGAACATCGCTGCAGGCTTGGTCACGTTTCCACCGGTGCTGATGCTCCTCTACGGAGATGCCGTCTGCGTGGAATCCAACACCACTAAGCGCCTCTATGAAGATGTCAGCATTTTTGGTCAGTTCGAATTCCACGCGGACGATGGTCACGGACTCGGACTGAAGGCGACAACGCCGATGAACTGGATGATGCGATCGCTGCGGCACGGGCCCACCGCGGTGGACCGATTCTCATCGAAGCTCAGATCGAGCACGACGATTCCAATCTCCACACCTGATCCAATGGGGCCGCGGGCGTCGCTCGTGCGAGCGGGCGACCGCCCGAGTGGCAACCCACCGAAACCATGCTCCGGGTTCGAATCTAAAGAGCCACTGGTGCGCCGTTCACCCTGCTTGTCCGATCGTGACTCGGCGAGTGCGCCGGCGTCGTGTCGACACCGCGCGAGTCACTTCTCTCCAGTCATCGCGACCCCTCGCCGGAGTCAACTCGGGTCTGCCTCGATGCGGGGCGCGTGACCGAGACGCTTTTCCAGCTCGAGGACCTGCTGGGTCGTCTTCAGCACCGTGTCCGGGTTGAGACTCATCGAGTCGATGCCGAGCTCGACGAGGAACTCAGCCATATCCGGATAGTCGGAGGGGGCTTGGCCGCAGAGGCCGGAGTGGATCTTGTTGCGCCTACAGCCCTCCACCGCGAGACGGATCATCTCCTTCACGCCCTCGTCGCGCTCGTCGTAGTCGAACGCCACGATCTCGCTGTCGCGATCCACTCCGAGCGTGAGCTGGGTGAGGTCGTTCGAGCCTATGGAGAAGCCGTCGAAGTGCTTCGAGAATTCGTCGATCAAAATGACATTGTTCGGGATCTCGCACATCGCATAGATTTCGAGCCCGTTCTCCCCGCGTCGCAGTCCGAGCTCGGCCATCTTGTCGAGCACTTGGATCGCCTCCGCGACGCGACGGACGAAGGGGAGCATCAGTACGACGTTGATGAGTCCCATCTCCTCGCGCACCCGGCGCATCGCTCGGCATTCGAGCGCGAAGCCCTCCTCGTAGGAGGGATGGGTATAGCGCGACGCGCCACGAAAGCCGAGCATCGGGTTGCTCTCGGTCGGCTCGAAGTCCGCGCCGCCGAGCAGGCTCGCGTACTCGTTGGTCTTGAAGTCCGACATCCTCACGACGACGGGCTTCGGCCAGAAGGCCGCCGCGATCGTCCCGATACCCTCGGATAACCGCTCGACGAAGAAGCTTGCCCCGTCGGGATAGCCGGCCGTGAGTCGCGCCACGTCGGCGCGTGCCTTCGGGTCGGAGACCTTCTCGGGGTGGACCAGCGCCATGGGGTGTGCCCTGATCGAGCCGCCGATGATGAACTCCATGCGCGCCAGGCCGACGCCGTCGTTTGGCAGGAACGAGGTCTTGAAGGCGAGGTCAGGGTCACCGAGGTTGATCATGATCGCCGTCGCCGGACGCGCCAGACCCGCAATCTCGGAACGCTCGACGTGGAAGGGGATCTCACCCGCGTAGACCCGCCCCGTATCGCCCTCCGCGCACGACACGGTCACGGGCGTGCCGTTCGCAAGAGCGGTAGTGGCATCTCCTGCGCCGACGACGGCGGGGATACCGAGCTCGCGGGCGATGATCGCGGCATGGCAGGTCCGTCCACCGCGGTTCGTCACAATCGCCGCCGCCGTCTTCATGACCGGCTCCCAGTCCGGCGTCGTGGTGTCGGTGACGAGCACCTCGCCCGGCTTGAACTCCGACAGCCGTGCGACGTTGTCCAGCACGCGCGTAGGCCCCGAGGCGATTTTCTCGCCCACCGAACGGCCCTCGATCAGCACATCTGCGCCACTGTCGAGCACGTAGGTCTCTAGTGTGTTTACCTTGCGTTGGGAGGCCACGGTCTCCGGGCGGCCCTGCACGATGTAGAGAAGGTTGTCGATGCCGTCCTTGGCCCATTCCATGTCCATCGGGTGCCCGTAGTGCGCTTCGATCGCGATTGCGTTCTGCGCAAGCTCGAGCACATCCTCGTCGGAAAGGCAGTATCGCTCGCGATCGGCCTTGGGTGTCGGGATGTTGCGCGTGGTGTGCTTAGTTTCGCCGTCGACGAAGACCATCTTCACCGCTTTGTCGCCCAGAAGGCGTCGTAGCACGGCACGATGGCCTTCGGCATAGGTCGGCTTGTGGACATAAAACTCATCGGGGTCGACCGCACCCTGGACAATGTTCTCACCCAGTCCGTAGGCACCGGTGATGAACACGACATCACGAAAGCCTGACTCGGTGTCAAGAGAGAACATCACGCCCGAGGCAGCGAGGTCGGAGCGCACCATCTTCATGATCCCGATCGAGAGCGCCAGTTTGAAGTGGTCGAAGCCCTCGTCGACGCGGTAGTGGATGGCGCGGTCGGTGAAGAGGCTCGCGAAGCAGCGACGACATGAGTCGAGCAGGCTCTCGTCGCCTTGGATGTTCAAAAAGGAGTCCTGTTGGCCCGCGAAGCTGGCGGTCGGCAAGTCTTCTGCGGTTGCCGATGAACGCACGGCGAGGCTCACATCCTCGCCGTACTCGTTCTGCAACTGGTGGTAGCCGGCGAGGATCTCTGCGGAAAAGTCCTTCGGGAGCCCGGCACCGTAGATAACCTCGCGGGCCTGCTTGGCGCGCCGAGCCAGATCCTTCACATCCGAGGGGTCAAGGTCGTCGAGCGCGCTGTGCAACGGCCCCCACGCGTTGGCCTCTTCGAGCATGTGGCGGTATCCCTCGGCAGTCGTCGCGAAGCCGTGTGGAACGCGCACCCCCTGGTGGGAGAGCTTCTGGTACATCTCGCCGAGGGAGGCGTTCTTCCCGCCGACGAGGGCGACATCGCCGACTCCGAATTCCTCGAAGAACTTGACGTAGGTGAACTTGTTCATGACGTTTCCTCCTGAAATGGTTCGCGTGCTCGTTCTGGTTTGCCATCCAGCGTTTCGGCCTTCGACGTTGTGATCTGTCAGACAGACCGAAGGGCAGGTGCTGATCAGCCTCGATCTTCATCAATTGGTTGTACTTGGAGACACGCTCACCGCCCGGCGGCGCACCGCTCTTCAGCTGAGCGCACCCGCTCCCGACCGCGCCGGCAAAGCGGCGAGGATCCCCGTCCCGCAGCTCAGCGGCCTCAGGTGCACCGGTAGAAGCCCCGGATGGCACCCCGGCCGCAACAATCGGGCCGTCGGTCAAACTCAGCGTGACCGAGAGCGTCGGCCGCGACCGGGAGTCCAGAATCTCGAGCGCGTCGAGCGTGGCGGGCGTTAGTGCCATGGGGGTCTCCTTACAGATGGCAGGTCTAATTCTCCCCAACTTCGGCCTTTGCCACTAGGGCACAATGGCCCCTCTAGCAACGGAAGGATCCTCAAGCGGCCAAGGATGACGACCACATTCCGTGCTTGGGTATGGGACGTTCTGGGCGTTCTCGGCAAAGCCCAAACCCTGCTCGACGAGCGCGGCGAAAGCTACGACCGCCGCTTTGCCAACACTCATCCCTAGTAGCCCTAACCGGGCAAAGACGCCTGTGGCGCCGAACGCCTGCGCGCTGAAAGACGCCGTCCTCGCCGTCCTCGTCGACCTCTACAGCGATCCCAAGATCAGCACCCGCGCCCTCGTCGCCAACCAACAGGCGTCCCATCCAGAAACGGCCGCCAACAGCAAGACGAGATCGCAACCACCGAAGTTGAACTCGCCAAGACCGACGCCGCTGTCGAGCGTAATCTGCACGCCTTCGAAGTCAGCACCCTCACCGTCGACAGCTCCGGCCCACCACATCCGCGACCTCGGCGACAAAGCCATGGCACTGGGCCGCCGGCGTACAGAGCTCGGCCGCCCAATCGACCGTTTCGATAGCCACCCTCACTGAGGTCGCGACTATCGCCAGGACATAGCCCTCCGAGGACCGGGCCAGGTGCGCAAGGCTGCAGCTCAGTGTCTCGTCCACAGCCTCACCGTGCAGTCACGCGACTGCGTCCTGCCGAGATCTAAGGCCGGCGCGGCCTCACTATGGAAAACACCGGTGAACATGTCCGAAACCCCTCCCAAAAAAGCCAAGACAGGGGTGTTCACGCCATGACACATTGGTGGAGCTAAGGGGATTCGAACCCCTGACCTTCTCATTGCGAACGAGACGCGCTACCAACTGCGCCATAGCCCCTTGTGCGGTTTACGACGATACCAAGTCGCGCGTCCGCGCGCTGCGTTGGGAGCGACGGGCACTCGGCAGCGGTCCGCGAAGCAACCGAAGCCGGGTGAGTTAGCCTCAATCTATGCAAAGTCGCAGCCTTGTCGCGTTCAATACCGCCCTCGCGTCCGATAACAAGATTCACGACGATGTGACCGCCCGCAAGTTCGGGTTCACCGGCGGGCTGGTGCCCGGCGTTGAGGTGTACGCCTACCTCACCGGTGGCCCGGCCCGCGAGTGGGGTGAGCAATGGCTGACGAGCGGCTCGATGAGCGCCCGCTTCAGCAAGCCGGCCTATGACGGTGAGACCGTCACGGTCGAATTCGACGAGACCACCGGCGAGGCACGGCTCATCAATCCGGCCGGTGAGGTTGTCTCAACGGGGCAAGCGGCTATGCCCGAGGATCCGGCGCCCGCGCCCCAGCTCGCGGACTACCCCACTGCCGCACTCCCCGACGAGCGCCCAGCAGCATCCGCGCAGTCATTGGCCGCAGGCCAAATCCTCGGCAGCGTCGAGGTGCAATTCCCGGATGACAAGGCGCTGACGTACTTGCGCGATGTCTCTGAGGACCTGCCAATCTTTCAAGGCGAGCAGATCGCCCACCCTGGCTGGATCCTGGGACTGGCCAACACGATCCTGGCGTCAAATGTCGTGCTCGGACCGTGGATTCACGTCGGCAGCACCGTCCAGAACCATGGCTTAATCCGCAACGGTGCGACGGTCAGCATCCGCGGCACCACTAAGGCCGAGTACGAAAAGTCTGGCCACCGCTTCACCGAGCTCGACCTCGCAGTATTCGCCGACGACGAGCCTGTCGCGCATATCAGTCATACCTCGATTTATTTGCCGCGTCAGGTTGCCGAGGCGAGCGCATGAGCCTCGATGCGGGCACTGACCGCTTAATTGATCACCTCGTCTGGGGTGTCCGCGACCTAAGCGCCGCACTCATATCATTCGAGGACGCGCTCGGCGTCAAGCCAGCCGAAGGCGGACGGCATATTGGCCGCGGCACCCGCAATTACCTCGTCGCGCTGACCCACACTGCATACCTGGAAATCATCGCCCTCGACGAGGAGAATCCCACCCCCGAAGGCACTGCCA
>JBDTCL010000423.1:0-9385 GCA_039923595.1 Antricoccus sp.
ACGAGAAGGTTGTAGTGGAACTCGCTCCCAGGCTCGAGTGGTTTGCCGTTCAGATCATTAGTCTTCGTGATCCCGACAGCGCTTTGCGGCTCGTCGGCGTGCGCGACGCCCGCGACGCCGATCCCCATGAACAGCAATGCCACTGCCAGCGTCAACCGCAACAAACGGTCAACCACCCGGAAACGACGTCGCCTCACAAACCAGACCTCCCCGGACCAAAAGCTATTCAGATAGATCGGACATAAGCCGCTGGACAATCTAATGCCTCCTGGTTAATACCAGAGAAGGGGCGTGAGCGATAGGTGTTGATGACGAACGCTCGTCGTAAAGGCGTGGATCGTTATTCAGTTGTAATCGCGCTTTGACACCCCGATTACGCTTTGCCGATTCTATTGCGCTGCAATGGCACCTCGGGATGCCACCATGGGCTTCAACATATTAGGCAGCCTTCATCTCCTCAGATGGGACGTAGCCGAGGCGGTGCCGCGTCCTACCGGTAGCGTTGATCGACTGTGAGCCGCCGTCGTTCTTGAGCTTTCGTAGCCGTCCGCGGACGGCTACGTTGTCTTCAACAACCCGATCGTGGACTCTGCCAGTCCGCGGCGAAATGCACCCTGGTGATAGGCATACTCAGCCAGAGGTTAATAATTTGTTTGGTAGTCAGTCCTGGCAACGATCTTGGGTGGAGAACCGATGGATATCCGTAAACTGGTCGCAGAGGCGCTAGGTACCGCGCTACTCGTCTTCTTCGGCGTCGGCACCGCCACGCTCTGTTTCGGTTTCGCCACCACCGGCAGCAGTGTTTCAGCCGGTGTGGTCGCGACCGCGCTCTCGTTCGGTCTGGTGATGCTGATCCTGGCGTACGCCATCGGCCCCATCTCCGGCGCGCACATCAACCCGGCAGTGACGATCGGTTTCCTCTTCGCACGGCGCATCTCGATCATCGAAGCGGTCGGCTACTGGATCGCGCAGATCATCGGCGGGATCGCCGGAGCGGCACTACTGCGCGGCATGTTCGCAAACGCGAGCAAATACACCGACAAAGTCGGGCTCGGCACCGACGGCTACGGCAAAAACTCCATGGTCGGGCTCAACGCCGGAGGCGCATTCATCGCCGAGGTCGTGCTCACGTTCCTGTTTGTGACCGTCGTACTGTGCGTGACCCGCAAATCATCCTGGCCCCAACTCGGCGGCGTAGCGATCGGTTTCGCCTTGACCACCGTGCACTTGATCGGCATTCCATTGACCGGTACCTCGGTCAACCCGGCACGCAGCATCGGCCCGGCAATCTTTGTGGGCGGTGACGCCCTGAGTCAGCTGTGGCTCTTTATCGTGGCCCCACTCGTCGGCGGCATCCTGGCTGCGCTCATCACGATGTACTTTTATCCCGGCGAACACAAGGCACCTGAAGACACAGCGGTCGAGACGATCTCCGAAGCCGAGTCCCAGTAGCGCTGGAACCGTTAACTTCGCGTCGGCCGGTTATGGCTGTTGGCCGACCGTAAGTCGACCGTAGGGTTACATCGTGGCAGCTACCAGCAGAGGCCACCTCGTCAACATCGCTGCCCGATTCGCGGCGATCAGGGTTGTGCGGGTAACTTCTTCCGGTCAACCGGGATGGGACGGAGCTTCGCGTCGCCGAATCGATAAAGCACACCCACGCCAAGCAGCAGCACACACACGATCAGTAAGTTAACGAACGCCCTCGGGTAGCCGATCGTGGTCACATCGACGAATGGGTACGGGTACCAGTTCGTGATCGCACCGCGGATCAGCGAATAGACGAAATACAGTGCGGGCCAGGCGAGTGACCACAACAACGTAGCTCGGTCAATTCGCGGGCGAGGACCGAAAAGGAGCCACCCAGCGATCGCGAGGACCGGCGTGACGTAATGGAACGTGATATCGGTCAGCGAAGCCAGGCCCTTAAGGTCGAGCAGCGGCGCAAGTGCGAAATGGTAAACGATGATTGTCACCGTGATCCCGACGATCGCGTCGAGGCGTAGCACTCGCCAAATTCGTCCGTCTCGCTGTGGTGCAAGAACAAGAGTGAGGCAACTGAGGATGACCAGGATGTTCGATTGCACGGTGAAATAGCTAAAGAATCGCAGAACCCTTTCAGGCGCCGCGACCGTCGGGCCGTTCTCATCTGTCAAAACACCGACACCGCGGATCACCAGGATCAGCTGGATGATCAACGCAGCCGTACTTAAGAGCGCGGTGACTAAATTCCATGGTCTGGCGATCCGAGACGCTGTGTCATTGTGTGAGGTCATCGGCTAAGACTAGTGAATGTCAGCCGCTTAAGGCGGTGACCCGGTCCTGGTGAACGGGGCGCCCGGCATCTATTGAGCAGAATGACGTAACACTAAATTAGCTGCGTTCGGTAAACGACCCGATCTCGCTTATGCATACGGCGGCCGTGCCGCCGGCCGATGGGCGTCGGCGTCGGCGTAGCGAATGCTCTCACGTTTGAGTACCGATGACGACATGAGACGGACTGACGTGGACGCAGAGTGTGGTGTTGCATTCGTGGATTCGGCGGGTGTCTGGGTTGATGATGGTGCCGGGTGGTTGGGCGCATTCCCAGGCAAAGATGTGGGCGACGACGCGCTGCTTGCTCAGCTGACGACACTCGTCGTTGACAGTCAGTACTGACTGTGGAAGTGTCGATGCCGTGACATCCCGGGACGAACAGCGTGCGGAGACCCGTCGGCGGATCCTCGACGCCGCCGTGACGACGCTGCTCGACTCGGGTTACGCGGGGGTCTCGACCCTTGCCGTGCAGAAGAGGGCGAACGTGAGCCGGGGAGCGTTGCTGCACCATTTCGCGACGCGCGCGGACCTGTCGGCGGCACTGGTTGTGCATCTCGTCGCGCTCAACGAGGCCGCGGTCCGGGCCGCGCTCAGTGACCTGCCGACAGATCTTGACCCTGTCACCCGAGCGACTCGCGCACTGTACGACGCACTCGCGCGGCCGGCTTTCCAGGCGGAGCTGGAGTTATGGGCGGCCGCACGCGCTGATCCGGAACTGCAGGCCGCGTTGCGGATCGCCGAGCGACGCGCCGGGCGTGACCTACGCCGAGTCGTCGCCGAGGCGTTCGGTACGGAGTACACCTCCAATCCCGCGTACCCGCTTGTCGCCGAGCTGACCATCGCGCTCCTACGTGGCCTGGCCATCTCCCGCGTCCTACGGCAGTCCGACACCCAGGCCCGGCGGCTGATCGAGGACTGGGCCAGCATTGCACGCCGTATCTTCCAGCACGAAGTCGCCGCTACCTGACCACCACCTATCTGATTGGAAAACCATGACCGAGTACTCGCATCTGATCTACGAGACGCGTGACCATAAGGCCTACCTCACGCTCAACCGACCCGAACGTCTCAACGCCATCAGCGACGAGATGCCCGGCGAGATCAACGCCGCGGTCGAGCGCGCGAATGACGATGACGACGTACGTGTCATCATCCTGCAAGGCGCGGGGCGGGCGTTCTGTGCCGGCTACGACCTCAAGCAGTACGCCGAGGGGGAGCCCACGAGCCGCTGGTCTCAGGACACCGTGTGGGACCCGATCAAGGACTACCGGCAGATGAAACGCAACACCGACGACTTTTTCACGCTGTGGCGTTCGCTCAAGCCGACCATCGCCAAGGTGCGCGGGTTCGCGATCGCCGGCGGGAGTGATATCGCGCTGTCCTGCGACATGTTGATCATGGCCGATGACGCGCAGATCGGGTATCCACCCGCGCGGGTCTGGGGCTGCCCGACCACCGCGATGTGGGTCTACCGGCTGGGTGCGCAGCGCGCGAAGCGGATGCTGCTCACCGGAGACACCATTCCCGGAACGCAGGCAGCCGAGTGGGGGCTCGCTCTTGAGTCGGTACCGGAGGCCGAGCTCGATGGCGCAGTTGAGGCGCTCGCGGACCGGATCGCCGGCGTACCAATCAATCAGCTCGTCATGCAGAAGCTGATGATCAACCAGGCGTACGACAACATGGGCCTGGGTGGCACCCAGATCCTCGCGACCTTGTTCGACGGGATTACCCGACACAGCGCGGAAGGGCGCTGGTTCAAGAACTTCGCCGAACGCGACGGCTTCCACACGGCCGTCGCTTGGCGCGACTCTGGTCGGCACATCCCCGATGGCGGGGGGTCACTGCCGACCGAGGCCGACCTAGCCGATCTGGGATGAGGTGAGTGCGATGACACTTAGCACGTCGTACTTTCCCGCGGACGCAAGCGAACCGGTGCTTGAGCTGACTGTCGGTGATCTCCTACGGATGCGGGCCGCTGACAGTCCGGACGCTCTTGCGGTCATCGAGCTTGCACCGCCTGGCGGTCCTTCGCTGGCGGGCGCCGATCGCACGGACCGCAGCTGGACGTACGCGCAGCTGCACGAAGAGGCTGCACATTGTGCGCAGTGGTTGATGCAGCACTTCGCGCCCGGTGACCGGATCACCGTATGGGCACCGAACGTCCCCGAGTGGGTGATCTTGCAGTACGGTGCCGCCATGGCTGGGCTGATCCTGGTCACTGCGAACCCAGCGCTGCGCGCCGAAGAGTTGCGGTTTGTGCTGTCACAGTCCCGCTCGTCGGGCCTGTTCCATGCCGATACCTTCCGGGGCACCGACATGACCGCGATCGCGCGGGTCGCAGCGCAAGACCTGCCCACACCGCCTGTGCTGGTCAACTTCGCGTCATGGTCCACGAAGATCCGGGGGTGGCGCGGCGAGCTGCGCGAGCTGCCGGCCGTGCGGCCGGGCGATCCGGCGCAGATTCAATACACCTCCGGCACCACCGGTACGCCGAAGGGAGCGTTGCTTCATCATCGCGGCCTCGTCACCAACGCGCGCTATATCGCCGTACGCGGCGGCCTTGCGCAGTCCGGCCGGTTCGCGTCCGCGATGCCGCTGTTCCATACTGCCGGCTGCGGGATGAGCGTGCTCGGCGCCGCCCACCTGCGTTCGGCGTTGCTTCTGGTGCAAGCCTTCGACCCTGCCCTGGTACTGCACGCGATGGCCGAGCATCGTGCCGATGCGTTCCTCGGCGTTCCGACCATGCTGATCGCGATGCTCAACCATCCCGACTTTGCGGACGTCGACCTGAGCGCCTGCCAGATCGTGATGTCCGGGGGAGCGGTAGTTCCGCCGGAGCTTGTGCGCCGGGTGGAGTCCTCGTTCGGCTGTCGTTTCTCGACGGTCTATGGGCAGACCGAGCTCAGTCCGATTGTGACCCAAACCAGTCCGGATGACGCGGAGTCCGACAAGACAGAGTCAGACGGCAAACCACTCTGGAATGTCGAGGTGACGATCGCGGACCCGGTCACCGGCGAACCGGTTCCGATCGGTGAGCAAGGCGAGATCCGAGTTCGCGGGTATCAGCAGATGATCGAGTACTACGACAATCCGGACGCTACCGCCACGACCGTCGATGCCGAAAATTGGCTGCACACCGGTGATCTGGGGACGATGGATTCGCGTGGCTATCTGCGGGTGACTGGCCGGCTGAAGGACATGGTGATCCGTGGCGGCGAGAACATCTACCCTAGCGAGATCGAACAGCTACTCTTCACGCACCCGGCAATCGAGGACGCTGCCGTCGTCGGCGTGGCGGACGATGTGTGGGGTGAGCAGGTCGCGGCCGTCCTTCGACTTCATGAAGGCGTCGCCGTGCCCACCGCGAATGAGCTACGGAATTTCTGCCGGAAGCACCTGGCTCCGCACAAGACGCCAACATACTGGTACACCACCGCGGAGTTTCCGCTCACTGGGTCGGGCAAGGTGCAGAAGTTCCGGATCGCGGACCTGATCGCAGCGCAGGCCTACGATCCGCTCAGCCCGTAACCGGCGGCATGACCGCGACTTAGCTACGAGCATTGGCTAGCCGGCTGCTCGTGGTCGGGGAATGAGGGCGCGAGAACGTCGGTAGAAGGTGGCGCCGGACAATCCGAGTTCGCGCGCGACTTGGGTGGTCGGCTCACCCGCCTTGATGAGAGGAAGGGCAATGCGGATCTGACTGTCGGTCACTGTTTGTGGCCGACCCCGAGGTTCTTTCCACCAGCACGAGAGTCCTGCTGCCCGCTAGCCGTTCGACACCGAGTAGGCGATGATGGTGCCAGGGCTTACCTTCGCCCCAGGACCCGGGGTCTGCGAAGCGACAGCTCCCTTCGGTTGAGAGCTCGGAATGGATTGGCCGGAGTTCTGCGGTGTGAGGCCGGCCCCGGTGATCAGCGCGTCGCAGGCACTCGCCGTTTTACCGATGCAATTCGGCGCCATCAAGGAACTGCCGGCATCGATTTTCGGATCACTCGGCGGGAAGCTCTGTTGAGGATAGTTCGTCAGGATTTGCTGCATCGCTAGATTCCACATCTGCGCGGGGTACCCACCGCCGAAACCTTCCTCGCCCTGGCCTGGTGCCGGCATCACCTCGTTGGAGGTCGGATTGAAAGCCAGTACCGCGGCGACGATCTGCGGCGTATAGCCCACAAACGAGTACGAAAAATTGCTTTCTGCGGTGCCGCTCTTGCCGGCGATTTCTCGACCGTCACCGGTGTAGGCGCGCTTACCGGTCTGACCAGAGTTGCCGGGCATGACGTCTTTGAGCAGGATCTGATTGATCGAGTCCGCGATATTCTGGGGGATCGCATTGGGGGTGCAGTTGGTGTTCGGCGCAAAGTACGGCTTGCCGGTCTTGGGGTTGATCAACGTCTTGCCGTCTGAACCGAGAATGTCCTCGACCGGCACCGGCTCACACTTCGTACCGCGCGAGGCAAGAGTGTTGTAGGCGACCGCCAGCCGCAGCGGGTTAGTCGCCAGCGGTCCCAAAGTGAACGCGGCTGACTGGTCCTGCTTTACCTCGTCTGCCTGCTCGATGTCGCCGGGTGCCCACAGACCCATCGCCATCGCCGTGTCGACGATCGGTTCCATATTGCCGATGTAATCTTCGAGGCCAATGAAATAGGTGTTCTCGGACTGGTACAACGCCTTCCACAGTGGCAAGTCTTTCCCGTAAATGCCAGCGTTCTCTACGGTGTACGGTGCGGTGCCATTCTTGAACTTCTTCGAGGTATATGGGGCGTTGGCGCCGGTCACGTAGTTGATGCCGGTGCCCATTTGCAGCGCCACAACGGTCGGGAAGATCTTGTAGGTCGATCCGGCGCCCTTGTTCTTTACCGTCGGGTAGTTAACGGTCGTTTGCGACGGGTCGTTTGGATTGTTGCCAAATTTCCTATTGATCCCCAAGGCGAGAATCTTGCCAGTTCCGGCTTGCAAAATCGGCATGGTCGCGACCTTGCTGTCACTCATGCCGAAGATACCGGGATCCCGGTCCAGTGCCGCGGACGCTCCGGTAATGGCGCTGTCGGCGGCCACCTGATCCGACGGGTTCAAGGTGGTTTTGATGGTCAGCGTGTCGTTCTTGAGCGTCGACTCCGGGATACCGAGATTCTGGGTGAGATACGTCCAGAGGTAATCGCAGAAGAAGCCGCCGTTGTTCGGAGCTTCCGCGCAGGAGCGCCCCGGCTGGTTGCCGGCGGTCAGTTGAATCGGCTCTTTTACCGCATCATCGAACTGCTGGTTGGTGATCTTCTTCTGATCGTGCATCGCGCTCAGTACGAGATCGCGTCGGGCTTTAGCGTCCTTGGGATTATTGAACGGATCGAACTTCGTCGGGTTCTGCACCATTCCCGTGATCATCGCGGCCTGCGCGATCGTCAACTTGTCAGCAGTAACGCCGAAGTAAGTAACCGCGGCCGCAGCGACACCGTATGCACCGTGACCCATATACATCAGGTTTAGATATTTCTCGAGGATCTGCTGCTTGGTGAGCTTCTTCTCCAGTTCGATCGCGATCTTCGCCTCGCGGACCTTGCGGCCGACGTTCTGGTCGACAGCGGCCTGCTGCTCGGCCTGAGTCTTCGCTTGGTAAAGCAGAGTGTTCTTCACCAGTTGCTGAGTAATGGTCGACCCACCCTGGGACACACCGCCCGAACTGAGGTTCTGGACGGCCGCCCGCAATGTGCCGGTGGTGTCGATCGCGCCGTGCTCATAAAAACGCTTGTCCTCGATCGCCACGATCGCCTTGGGCGTCCATTCGCCCATACTCGCCAGCGCGATCGGCACGCGATAAAAGTTGTAATACGACGTCAGAACGCTGCCGTCGGCAGCGAGGACAGTCGTGACACCGTCGGGGGATCGCTCCTTGAACGTCGCATCGACATTGCCGACCACGGTCGACACAGACTTCGCCGCGAAACCGGCGCCACCGACAGCCGGAAACAGCATCCCGGCAACCACCAGACCACCGACCGCGACTACCGCGACCAGCTTGATCAGCGCGAAGAATTTCGACGGCGCGTGACTCGACACCTCAATAGGGTATGCGGCCCCGGCGGAATTCGCGCGAACCTGCCGCCCGGCGCGCGCGGCAAGGGAAAGCTGTGCGGCGGCCGGCCGCGCCCGGCGGTCGACACGCTCTGGATGTCATATGTGGCGCTGATTATCAGGACTGCGGCCGAGTCGAGATTGGACGATGCCCAACCTGCTGTTGCCGGGACCATATTGTTCGCAGTGATCTGGCTCTTTAGTGCGGCGAAGGTAGGCGATCCGAGCAACTGGATCAAGCCCACATCCCGGGTCTTCAACAGAACCCGCGTATCAGACCGAATCGTGCACGGTGACACACCTACAGACCCTAGCCGTGCGCATCGATGACGTAGTCCGCACGCGGCTGCGCGCGTGCTCGAGCCGGCGCCGCCCCACCAACTCAGATCACTAGCCGCGGTCAACAGAAACCGCTCTGGACCGCAGCGATGAAGAGTGGCGTCCCTGCGGTTGTGGAAGGTTCGAGCGTAACTTGCCTCCGCGGCAAGGGTCTTGGGGCTCCACGACGTTTAGATTGATCCAGGCATCATAGTCTGAGGTCTTCTTTCGTCGGGTGCGGGCCAGCCGGACCAAACCGATCAAGAACCATGCCACATTAGGAGTCTGGTGATCGCTACATAACAGAAGTAGCCCTCCTTGTCAGTCCGGCACCGGGACGCCGATCGGCGCCGAGACACTGGAGCAGTTGAACACCTGGTGGTGAGCAGCTAACTATTTGGTGGTGGGCAGATCTACCTGCTCGACACCCCCTGCTGTGCCGCCCTGGACTGGTACGCCGCGATCGGCAGCCGTGATCTGCGCGCCGACCTGGGCAACGACGCCCTAGCACACGGCACCCGCTCTGGCAAGGGACCAAGGTCCCGACCGTAAGTGACGTGCGGCCGCAGACACTCGCTGGGATCTGAACGACGATGAAGGCGTTCAGTGAAAAAACTTCAACTCCTTGACCGCGACAGGTGATCACCATGGCTACACAACATGCGCAAAGTCCCGCAGCTGCTCC
>JBDTCL010000424.1:0-7184 GCA_039923595.1 Antricoccus sp.
AGAAGCTGGCAGACTGGCAGCCATGAGTTCTGAGTCAAACCAGCCTGCATTCGCCTATCGCGACCCACGTCAACGCGTCGCTGCGCATTTGCGCGAACTTGCGAGCGAAGCGCTGGACAATTCCGAAGTTGATCTCGGACTCGCCGCACGGATCGCAGATGCACTGTTGCAGTTGATCGAGGCGACAACCGATAGTGAGCCAGCGGCGATCGAAGCAGTCCGCGGCGCCGTCGACTATTTCGTTTTGACCCGCGACGAGTCGTCCGACTTCGATCACGGTGGCCTCACAGATGATGCCAGAGTGGTCAACAAAGTTGCCGCCGACCTCGGTGAACCAGAGATCTATATCCGCCACTAATCAGTCGGCCGTGATTAGCCGGACGCTGCACGGTGGCTAAGAGAGCGCCTCATCGCGCAACTCACGGCGCAGAATTTTGCCGGTGACCGTCTTTGGCAGCTCGTCTCGGATCTCCACTTGGCGCGGGTACTTGTAGGCCGCCATTCGTTCCTTGCAAAACGCCACAATCTCCTCAGCGGAAACCGTTGAGCCGGGTTTGACAGAGATATAGGCCCGCACTGTCTCACCGCGGTACTCATCCGGCACCCCGACGACGGCCGCTTCGCGTACCGCCGGATGTGTATAGAGCACGTCCTCCACCTCGCGCGGCCACACCTTGTAGCCAGCGGCATTGATCATGTCCTTTTTGCGGTCAACGATGTAAAACCAACCCTCGGCGTCCATAAAGCCGACATCACCGGTATTGAGACGCCCACCTGAAATAGATTTCTCGGTTTCGGCGGGTTTGTCCCAATATGCCGGGACGATTCCCGGACCTTCAGATTGGAACTCGCCAATCTCACCGACCGCGACCGGCGAGCCGTCCTCTCCCAGGACCCGCACGATCGTGCCATAAATCGGCACCCCGACACTCGCCGCACCTGACTGCGGGTCGACCGGCGATTCGACCCCAAGCGGTACGAAATGAGTCGGCGAGGTCGTCTCGGTCAGGCCATAAGCGTTGTGGATGTAGTGACCGAATCGTTGTTTGAACTGCGCGAGAACCGACGGCGGGATCGGCGCTCCACCGGAGTAATACTTGGTAATGCTGGCCAATTGTTCACGCTGCACATCACTATTCATCAGCGCAATAAAGACCGTAATCGCGCCGATTGTGAACGTGCACTGATTGGCCGCAATCAATTCCGCCGTCACGTGCGGCTCGAAGCGATAGCTCAGTACGCAGGGGATCGGCACCATCAGTGCCAGAGCAACATGGCCGACCAGGCCGGTGATGTGAAATAGCGGTGCCACGGCATATATCGAATCAGACCCATCCAATTCGATCCATCGCTGATATGCCAGGCCGTTATGCACCAGGTTTCGGTGCGTATTGGTGGCGCCCTTGGGCTGGCCGGTCGTACCGGAGGTATAGGTAATCACGGCCACATCCTCGGCGTGCAGCGTCGGCGCGGCGGGCTTGCGTCCGGCGTGATCACTGGCCAGCGTCAGCAGGTCAATCGTGCCTTCGCACTCGAACCGTTCAATTCCTGCAAAGACCCGCTCGTCATTGGTCGTCTGCATATCCAATTCACTGGTCGTCAGCACAATCTCGAGTGCGGAGTCTTCTTGAACTTTGCTCACGACATCGCGATACAGCGACTGCAGGCACAAGATCGCCTTGGCGCCAGAGTCCTTTAGAATATAGGTGACTTCGCGTTCACGATTCATGGGATTCACCGCCACCATCACGCCGCCAGCCTTCCAGGCGGCGACTAATCCGATGAAGAACTGCGGCATATTCTGCACCATGACCGCCAGCCGGTCGCCGGGGCCGAAACCGCGATCAATCAAGCCCGCAGCGATCGCATTTGTCAACTCGTCAAACTGCCGATAGGTCGTTGCCGAGTCGAAGTATTTCAGCAATTGCACATCTGGATGACTGACCGCGCGCGAGTTCACGACGTCGAGCATGGTGTTAAATTCGAGCGTTAACTCTGAGGGCTGTCCTTTGCCATATAGCGACAACCACGGTCTAGCCTCATACGGATCGGTCACGAATCCTCCTATGCATTTGCTCACTGAACTGCATCATCGTGGCGAGACCATCGCTATATCTGCGGAAGTATCCGCACGGTGATTCCCATTACCGCCTCGACTAGGCCACTTAGAGTCACGTTAACAGTGCCGACAGAGCCAGGTCCAGGGATGAATTCAGGCAGCTGGCTTCCAGCAAACACTTCGGAAGCTGCCCTTGACCGATCGCAACTAGCAGTGGGTACGGTACGAATATCTCACCGCATCGTCATATTCGCTCAACGCAATTAACGGAGTTGAAAATGCCTCGACCACCGTTCCTCAAAAGTGCCACATCGTACGAGGACTTATGGAGTCAGATCGACTGGCAAACCTTCCCTATTCCGCAGCAATTCAATCTCGGGGTTGCCTGCCTAGATGACAACGATCCTGCTGCGCGGGCCCTCACGGTCGTCGGCGAGGACCGCACAAGCACCGATTACACCTTTGGTGATATCACCGATCGGGCGAACCGCCTGGCAAATACGCTCACCGCAGTCGGCATTGAGCGCGAAGATGTCGTTGCGATCATCAACCCGCAGTCGCTTGAGACGGCAGTTTCCTTTATGGCGATCTATCGAATGGGCGCCATCGCATTGCCTTTGTCGCATCTTTTTGGTCCCGACGCGTTGAGGTATCGATTCGAGAATTCGGGCGCGCGAGCAATCATCGTGACCGCGCGCAATGCCGATCGAGTACGCGAGGCTGTCGGCGATCGCGCGGTCAAGATTATCGTCATCGGCGCCGACGCCGGGCCCGGTGAAATTGATTTTGACAGCGCGATGGGCTCAGCATCAGCGCAGTTCACGCCAGTCGATACCGCAGCAGAGGACCCGGCGATGCTGATCTATACCTCGGGCACAACAGGCAATCCCAAGGGTGCGCTGCACGCGCACCGGCTGGTCTTCGGGCAGATTCCGATCTTTGAGGCGTGTTATGACTTCTATCCGAAGCCAGGCGATGTGCTGTGGTCGATCGCCGACTGGGCATGGATCGCGGGAATCATGGACATCTTGATCCCGGCCTGGTTTTACGGCCTGCCGGTAATTGTCGATCAGCATGAAGCATTCGATCCTGAGCGAGCAGTATGGCTCATGCGAGAGCACCAAGTCTCGTTAAGTTTGCTACCGGCGACCGCGTTGCGCGGTATTCGGGCTAAAGGCCTACCGGGTGGCGACTTTTCTTTTAGAGCTGTTGCATCCGGCGGGGAGTCACTCGGGGCTGATATGCACGCTTGGGCGAGCGAATTCTTTGGCTGCGATGTCAACGACGCCTACGGTCAGACTGAGATGAATGGACTTTGCTGCCATAGCGGCAGAGTGTTCCCCACTAAGCCCGGCGCGACCGGGCGACCTGGACCAGGCAACATTGTGGCGATCCTCGACGACAACGGCGAATCGGTCGTGAATCAGATGGGTGAAATTGCCGTCGATCGCAGGCATCCACTGGTGATGAAGGAGTATTGGCAGAACCCACAGGCGACCAAAGAGAAGTTCCACGGCAATTGGCTACTAACCGGCGATCTGGGTCATATGGACGAAGACGGCTATGTGTGGTTCGACTCCCGTAAGGATGACGTGATCAACTCCTCGGGCTACCGGATCGGCCCCACGGAAATTGAGGACTGTCTCGGATCACACGACAGCGTGGCAATGGCGGCTGTCATCGGGGTCGCGGATGACCGCCGGGGGCAGGTGCCGCGGGCGTACGTCGTGCTGCGCGAGGATATCGAGGCGAACGACGATTTGATCGACACGTTGCGTAGTCATGTCAGGAACCGACTTGCCGCACACGAAGTTCCTCGGGACATCATCTTCGTTGCGGATCTTCCACGGACCACCACCGGCAAGATCATGCGCCGCGAATTGTCCAAGGATTAACGTTTGCTAGGTCCAGTGCCAGGTGCCTAGCACTTCGACCAACACCGCCTGCATCTGCCCAGCAGATGTCGCGAGCGAGTTAGCGGTGACGATATACAAGTTATCGGCGTGCAGTGCCAGTATTTCGATCACCGTGAATGTCTGACCTTTCGTACTTGCCCGATCAAAGGTGAATGCAGCCGAAGGCGCTGCGTCGAGGGGGCCTGCGTCGAGTTCGGTTGTCGTCACCGAAAGTTGCGATTCCTGCTGCTGGCGCACATTCTTTGCCACCGCCGCGAGCTTCTCTCCGGTTTTCGGACGCGTCATTACGACGATCGTTGAGCCGAAAACGCCCGGGGCCGCTTGGGCCTCGATCGAAAGATCGATCTTGCCTACCGACTGTGCGGGAACCTTGGCAAATGAGGCATAACCCATCCAGCCAGCAGGTAGATGCACCGAGAATGCGCCGCTAACGGCTGCCGTGTTGCCCGGAAACTGACGGCACAGCGGAGCCACTGGAGGACGAACTGCTAGCCGTGCCCACGAAACTGCCTCTGGCGGCCGTGGCCGTCGAGGTGCACCCGGCCAACGTACCGACCACGCCAACCGTGATAGCAATGCTTCGGCGCCCAGACTTCACCCGAACACAATACGTGGGGCGCCGATACAGGCGACTACGGGCAGAGTTTGTCAGTGCAGGCCAAGAGCGCGGCCGATTAGCATCAACTGAACCTCGCTGGTGCCTTCACCGATCTCCAAAATCTTGCTGTCGCGATAATGCCGAGATACGACGTACTCATTCATAAAGCCATAGCCACCGTGGATCTGCGTCGCATCTCGCGCGTTGTCCATCGCAGCTTCGCTCGCAACCAGCTTGGCAATTGACGCCTCGGTCTTGAATGGCTTACCCGCTAACATCAACCCTGCAGCCTGGTAGTACGCGAGGCGGGCCGTATGTGCGCGAACCTTCATCCGGGCAATCTTGAACTCGATCGCCTGATAGCGGCCGATGTGCTGCCCGAAAGCGGTCCGCTCATTGGCGTATTTAATGCTTTCATCAAGGCAGCCTTGAGCCGCACCGACGGCGAGCGCCGCAATCGCTATTCGACCCTCATCAAGGATGCCGAGGAAGTTTGCGTAGCCGCGGCCGCGCTCTCCTAACAAATTCTCTTCGGGAACGATCACATCGGTGAATGACAGCGGGTGGGTGTCTGAGGCGTTCCAGCCAACCTTGTCGTACGCCGGTTCCGCGACAAAACCATCAGTCGGCACCGGCACCAGGATGGAGGAGATCTCCTTTTTGCCCTCTTTCTGGCTGCTTACCGCGGTGACCGTGATCAACCGGGTGATGTCGGTACCGGAGTTGGTGATGAACTGCTTGGCGCCGTTGATGCGCCATGCACCATCTTCGAGTCTCGCTGTCGTCTTCGTTCCGCCAGCGTCACTGCCTGCCTCAGGCTCGGTCAGGCCGAAGCCTCCGAGGGCTGCTCCGGTGGTCAACTGCGGCAGCCATTCCTGCTTTTGGGCCTCAGTCCCGTACCGATAGACCGGCATCGCACCGAGTGAGCAGGCAGCTTCGAGCGTGATCGCGACCGATTGATCGACCCGGCCAAGCTCTTCCAGTGCCACGCAGAGAGCGAAGTAGTCGCCGCCCATCCCGCCGTACTCCTCGGGGAATGGCAACCCAAAAAGCCCAAGCTTGCCCATCTCCTGCACGATTTCGTACGGGAACGAGTGCTCGCGATCGTGTTTCGCTGAGACTGGTGCAACGACTTCGTCGGCGAAATCCGCCACCGTTTCCCGAAGTGCCGTCAGGTCCTCATTGAGTTCGAAGTCCATCGTTTAATTCTCCTCAAGGACTGCGATGGCTGGTGCCACCGTGAGTAATAGCTGATCGACCGCGACTTGCTGACCCGGCGCGAGATTGAAATCTGAGGTGATCCCGTCGATTGGTGCGACAAGCGAGTGCTCCATCTTCATCGCCTCGACGACCACGAGTGGGTTGCCTTTGCTGACCTCGGCGCCGGCTTGGACGTGGACAGCAATGATCGTCCCCGGCATGGGACTGCGTACTTCGCCACCACTGCTGGATTCTTCGGTGTCCGCTCGCTCTGGTGCTACATCGGTCAATGCGGTGATCACGCCCTCCACATGCACCCAGGTCACCTCGCCCGCGCATGCGACCGTCGCAGTGCTGCCGATACCGTCGATACTGATCAGAACCCGCTCACCAACCGGTGACATGGTGATTTCGATGGGATCATTTGCACCGATCCGCGCGGTGAGATGTGCTGGTGTGACCTGAAGCGTCAAATCAACGACATCGCCATTTTGGTTCTTGCATTTCCAGCGCAGCGGCGCTGCCGGTCGCCCAGATCGCCAACCAGTTGCCGAATCCCAAGGCCCACCGCCTGACCCAATATCTGACCATTTCGCATATATGTAACCGACATAGGCCGCATCAGGTGTATCAGTGTCAATCAGCGAGTCGATTTCACGGCCAACCATCTCGGTATCGAGCTCGCCAGCGATCACCGCGGGAAAATTGATCAGGGAGCGCAGAAATCGCAGATTGGTCTGCACGCCGAGTATGCAATCTGCGCCAAGTGCTCGGTCAAGGCGGCTCAGTGCCTGGGATCGATCTGCGCCCCACGCAATCACCTTGGCGAGCATCGGATCGTAGGTCGTACCGACATCGGATCCATTTTGCAGTGACGAATCGACTCGAACGTGCTCGCCGCTCGGCTCACTCAAATGCAGCACGGTACCGCCAGTCGGCAGGAAGCCGCGGGCTGGATTTTCGGCATATACCCGGGCCTCGATCGCGTGACCGGTCATCGTGACCTGTGATTGAGCGATGCCAAGTCGAACACCGGCGGCGGCCAGTAGTTGCTGCTCGACGAGATCAATACCGGTCACCATTTCGGTGACCGGATGCTCCACTTGCAATCGAGTGTTCATCTCCATAAAGAAGAACTCATCAGGGGCATCAGCTGAGACGATAAATTCCACCGTGCCTGCTCCGGAATAGTTCACCGACCGAGCGGTTTGCACCGCGGCCTGACCAATGCGCTGGCGCGTCGCCTCATCGAGCAATGGCGAGGGTGCTTCCTCGATGATTTTCTGGTGGCGACGCTGCAAAGAGCATTCGCGTTCACCGAGGTGGATCACATTGCCGTGGTTATCGGCGAGGACCTGAACCTCAATATGCCGTGGTCTGGTGACGAATCGTTCAATGAATAGCGTGTCAT
>JBDTCL010000425.1:0-6534 GCA_039923595.1 Antricoccus sp.
CGGATGTGACGGAATGAACGGATCTACAGGGCTAGCACGACGTGCCCGCGATGACACCGCGCTATCGTCCGGTTTGTGGTTTACTACGGCGAACGCAGTCCGCGGTGACTGCATGGGAGTCCTCGCAGGATCTGGAGGGTCCGAGTGTGACATTGTTGCGAAGCCGACAGCGCCGATGGCTAACCGGCAGCATCATCCTGACCGGCGTCACGCGGCAACTACTCATCGGACAGGCCACGACAGAAGTCGCACTCTGGCGCAGCCAGCATGCTGGCACCCGACAGACGTGAGAAGAGAGAGGTGCAGGCGTGGAGTACTCCGAGCTTGTTGCGGCGACGCAGCCTAATGCGGTGATGGCGGCGTTGGCCGCCAATGCCGAGCAGATCGCCACTGCGGGGCACGCGCACGGCGGGGATGAGATTTCTTCGCTACGTCAGGCCACCCACAACGGGCATCAGATCACGGTGCGAACGACATATCAGATCACGGTCGACGGCCAACCTTTCGACGTTCACCTGACCGTCGACAATAAGGGCCGGGTGCATTATCACGGGCTGCCCACCCGGGATTTCGCCTCCGTCATCGGATTGGTCGAGAAGGCTATCGACGTGTTTCCGGCCGACTTCGCCACCTCCACGGACTCGCATCCGCACGGCGGCGACTCCGCACATGACCATCGCGGCGACGCCTCGCCTGGCCACGGCGGGGGGCACTGAGATGGCGGTCATCCGGCGCAACATCGTGACAGACCAGGGCTCGCGCGACGCGTTCGTCGCCGGGGTGCTGGCGTTGAAAGGTGAATTCCTCGGCACCACTACCGCAGCCCTCGGCATTGCAGGTCCGGCCCAGCAGGTATCGACGTATGACCTGTTCACGGTGTGGCATCACCTGGCGATGGGCCAGATGACACCGCCTACCCAGGGTGATCGCAACGCCGCGCATAGCGGCCCAGTATTCGCGCCCTGGCACCGGTTGATGCTGTTATTGTTCGAGCTGCAACTGCAACGTGTCCTGGGGGACAACACCGCTGGCCTACCGTACTGGGATTGGGCCACCGACGGCGCCCTGTCCGCGGCCGATCAACCGGCGGCGGCGTTGTGGCGGGACACCGGCATCGGCGGCACCGGGCAACCCGTCACCGACGGGCCGTTCGTGCCCCCCGCGTTCCGGGTGAGGATCGAATCGAACGCGGTCGGGCAGTTGCAGTCCACCGACCGGGGTCTGAACCGTGAACTGGGTCAAGACCCCAGCGCGTCGAGCCTGCCTACCCCCGGCTCGCAGAACACCACGCTGCGCCAGACCCTGTACGACAGCAGCCCGTGGAATCGGAGCTCCACCGGGTTCCGGAACCGGGTGGAGGGATGGGCGCCCTTCGGCATGCACAACCGAGTACACGTCTGGGTGGGCGGAGACATGGGTCCGGCAACCTCACCGAACGACCCGGTGTTCTATCTCAATCACTGCAACGTCGACCGGGTCTGGGAGGCATGGCTGGTCAAACGCGGCCGGGTCTACGTCCCGGCGCAGTCCGAATCCGCGGACCTGGCCATGCACCGGCTCAACGACACGATGTATTCCATCCTGATCCAGCAACCCGTCACACCGGCCGAGATGCTCGACGTGAGCGCGTTCTATAGCTACCAGCAGCTGCCAGCGACACCTTGACCGCACGGGTTCGGAGCTGTCGGATTGTCCGCCGTGGCGAGAATGAAGACTCACCCCAAAGCACCGAATGCGCCGGACCGGCGGCTACCGCCGCGCTGGCTCACCTGCTCACCTGCTCATCGCCCAGCAGCCGATCGGACGGATGAGCGACCGACGCAGCCGCCCCGCGACAAGTACGGGCTCGGGCCCTATGTTCATAACGGGGTTCGGTTGAGTGAGGCTGCTGTGCCGCTGGTGTTCCGGGCGGACCGCTCGCCGGTGGTTGGCGGCCTACGAGGCCGATCACGGACTCATCCGCCAAGATCAACAAAACACACGGATCCGCACCCGCCGACCCGGCTTGGCTGCGTAGCGGCAGATAAACACCGGATCGCGCTCGGCCGAGCGTCAACTTCGGTGTTTCGCTCATCAAATGTGAGCGCGGTTCTGGTCGCACCACGACGCCTCTCCGGGGTTTGCCTGCGAACGCAAATCAGAGGACCATAGAGCGATGGGGTCGCGACGACGGTACGGTGGTGGGGCGTGCCGCGCTCCTGTTGGAGATCGTCGAAGGGGCCGGCTGCATAACCCAGGCTGAGCTGGCCCGCCGGTCCTAGCTCGCGAAGCCAACCGTGCGCCGCATCGCGGGTGACCTCGTTCATCGGCGCATGCTCACGCGTTGCCGCGACGGGTACGAGTTGGGGCCTCGACTCGTTAGTCTAGGCGCCGCCGCGCTTACCCGTCATCCGTTTCGGGCTGCTGCCACGCCTCATGTTCAGGATCTGCTGGCCCGCAGCGGACAGGTCGCGTTCGTCCAAGGCGTCGAGCCCGACCTCACCGTCGTGACCCTCCATGTCGCTTATGGAGCTCAGCGTGCGACGGCGGTCAACACCACTCTGGCGGGATGGCCTTCCGTCGAGCCGAACGAGCCGGACATCCTCTTTCAGGCCGCGGGCCGCATCGCGTACGCGGAGAACTTTAATGATCACTGCCGATGAGATCCGTAAGAGAGTTCAGCGGGCTGACCAAGAGAAGATAGTGGCGCGCGCAAACGTCGCGGCGATCGTCGGAGAACGACTCATCGCACTGGGCGAAGCGCAGGAGCGGCTCGATGAAGCGCGTAGCGCCGTCGGTGTGTCAATCTCTGAGGCTACCGAACTAATGAACCTGAAAGAACTTGCAGAGTTCACCGAATCGTCGATCTCGAAACTGACCAGCTTGTCCAAGACCAAACGTGCCCCGGCCCGCAAGCCACAACGCGGGCGCGGTGAGAAATGGGTCGAGCACTGCCACGAACGTGGACGAAGCAGCGTCCTGATGAATGAGCGCAGCTCATGCAGATGCCGCTCCCACTAGAGGGCGTCCCGGATCCGAAAGCTCGTTTCGTCCCGCACCACAACGATGCGCGTCGGGCACGGTTCTGATCATGGATCCTCCCGTACCGCAACTGTCTCGTTTGGACCGGCGCAATAAGTGACGACGGATACGGGCAGTTCTGGTAGAGCGAGAACGGGCGACAACGTGTCGTGCGCGCGCACCGCTTCGCGTGGGAGTGCAACAACGAGGGCACTATCTCAGATGATGCGATGACGTTGATGCATCAGTGCAATAACACGATCTGCGTACGTAATGACGGCGACCACGTCATCCCCGGTACTCAGCGTGAGAATATTCGTTACGCCGGCGCACTCGATCGACGCAACGGACGCAAACCGATGCGCGGCTCAGCGATGGTTACCGATGCGCGCAACCTACGCGCGAAACTATTGAATCTGCCGCAAGACACCCTACGTTAACGACAGTGATGTGCACCAGAGGCAGATGGAATTGTTCTAACACCGAACGTTATCGAGTACCTCGCCGGTTTGACCGACTCAGGCCAGCACCGCAAATTAGTTACTCCCCCGGCCCCGACCCTCCCGCCGTCGATCACGATCCACTTACCGTCTGGCCGCTGGCCCAGAGCTATCGGTTTGCCGGAGCCAAGCGTCGCACACTCGAAACGCGCGTCGTCACCAAACGTCGCACCCGCGAACCACGCGCGGGTTTCGCGCATAGCGAGCTTCCGGGTTTCTCAGCGCTTCGTCGAGTTTGGTAGGTTCGTTACATCTCAAGGAGCCCTTCATGCCTACCCCCAGGGCCGAAAGGAAGTGCGCGCGATGAGATTGCTGCCGCGTGTTGAGGCTTACTTGGGCGATGGCCGCTTGTCGGCGGTGAACCGGGCAGGCAATCTTCTGGTTCTTGGCACAATGGTGCACGGAACAACGGAACAGGTGGAAGCACTACGCGAGGATGCTGCCGGTGCCGGTATCCCGCTTGTGACCAATCGCCCTGACGCGGTCCTCGACGACCGGGATGCCGAGCATTACGCAGGGTTGATCGCGGAAAACACAGCCAATTTTGGGTGGGAACCGGGTCAAGTCGTCTCCAACGACGCGCTGCGCGCACTTCGTGAGCGGATTGAGGTCGAGGGTGCATCACAACTTGTTGACGTTTTGGCTTACGCCTCGTTGGACAGCCGACACTCGGTCGAGCGAGCTGCTGCCGGGGCCGTGCTCGCTCCGATAGACCGCACTGAGGAGCAGCGGGCTCGAAGCGTCCTACTTTCGGTAGCTGAAAGCGGCGATGGTTTGGCGCAACAGATCGCCCTGACGGCCCTTGGTCAGGAGGCGCCACCCCTACTAGCTCCCCCTTCGGTACCCGTTGGCTTGCGCCCCACCAAAGAGACCAGCATCGCCATCCATGGCACGTGGGCAAGGTTGGCAGAACAACGGTGGTACGCCCCGGGCTCGGAGTTGCACGACTTGATCCTCGGGTCGTGCACACCGACTTTGTATGACCAGCCGGACTATTTCCGCTGGACTGGTGGGTACTCAGATTTTGAGCGAGACGAGGGATCTCGCGACTTATTAGCTTGGTGGCATGGGCATGTCCCCTCCCAGGTGGACACCGTCTACGCTCACAGCCATGGCGGGAACGTCGCGCTTGGAGCTGCCGGACCTTTGGCAGCAGCAATGGGACTTCTAGTGCTACTGCATACCCCAATCACGCCCCGAGACGACCATGAATGGGAACAAATTCGCAGCTCGTGTCCTCGTGTCCTCACATTTCGATCGCGATGTGACCTTGTTATGTTGGCGGACGGTCGTCGCACGGGAAGTACGCTGGATCCGTCGACGCGACTCCTCCCTCATCGGCGGGTGTTGCCACACTGGAAAGGGCGAGATGGCTGGTTCAGCCACTCCCTTTTCATTAGGCCAAGAACTTGGCGACGCTGGGATATCGCTAATGAAGTTCGTTACGAAGCGCGGACTAAAAGATAAGTCTTATCCGCAGAGCGCAAACATGCAGGAGCGGGTCGCATGCCGCGCAGATCGAGCAGTCAGATCACCCACGTCGGGCAGCGGCGGGTAGGGCATGAGCTACCGCTGGATGTTCCGGTGGAAACGTTCCTGGTCATCACCGCAGCAGAAAATCAAGGTTGCACCGTGACCGCGTGATCGACCGCCGACTTTGACGGCTCTTGGTATCTGAGGTGGGAGGTCATCCCAGGCGGGGGTCGGTGAAGGCGCCCTCGACGAGGAGCCCCGGTGGTGGTAGGCAGCCCCGACAAGGGGTGAGCGACCGGAACCTGCGCAGGAAGCGGGAAACAAAATGCCCGAGCACAGCAAGGACCGTTAAGCAGTGAGCACCGGAGGGTGCGGGGTGTCTGGCGCCGGAGGCTCCATATTGCCGTTGTGTGCCCCTGGGTGTATTGCCGCAGGTGAGAGCAGGTCTAGGTTTAGGGCGGTGGGTTGAGCCCTTGGGTGATCCCGCCGCCGCATGTTCCGGGAGCCGGGGGCGGAGCATGCGGTGTGGCGGCTAGCCCAGGCGTAGAAATGCTTCCGTGTCGTTGATGAGTTGGTCACCGAGCATGCTCAGCATCTGGCTTCAGTAATCTCGCGCAGCCCGGCCGAGTCGGCGGTCCACCATTGCGCGGTGGTGAGTCGTCCGGCATAGACGAGTTCGGTGTAGAGCAAGTCACCGGGCTCGATAGCTGGCAGCTGCTGATCATGCACGTCGGTGCAGTAGGTGCCGGCCGCTTCAGCGGCTGTGCGGTAGCTACGTCTGTCGATGACGTGCTCGCGGCCGGCGTCCATCGGCATGGCGTGGTAGTAGGTATGGGTGCAGGTCGGGGTCGGCGGGTGCGTGGATTTCGTTCATGGCGCCGATCGTGCCTCCTGCAGCGACCGGGCTGCGCGATTGGTGCGGGTGGGTGGATAACCCGCACGGGGTGTAGATAACTGGCGGTGGGGCCCGCACCGTGTGGTATAGGCTGCGCCGGTTAGGCGTCTGTGGGGATTGCTTTGTGCAGGATCGGCGGCATACCGCGGTTCTTCATCACTTTCGCGATGCTATCGGTGTTGGTGCGTGGCTCCTCCCCGCTCCACATCGTCTGCGCGAGTAGCAGTGCCCGGTCCCAGCCTTGGGCCAGTGATTCGACCGCGGCCTGGTCATAAGCGCGGGTCCGCATGTGCAAGTTCTTCTCATGCGCCCTGTTCGAGGTGTACGTCTGGCATTCTTGCGGTCCAACGACGATGGTCGTGACTGAGGTGATTGCTTGGTAGCTCATGGGTGCCTCCAACGGCTTTTCGGTGCTTGCGCCGACCTGCACGACGTGTGCAGATGCCACTTGTTCGAGCCTGCGGAGGGAGGGCGCGCAATGGCCGCAGAGGGAGAGAATCTGGCGGCGAAATAAGCGCGGGAGCGTGCGACTGAGCGCGTCGGCAGATCCTCGAGTGTGCCTTGCACGGTCGGGCCCCCCGCGGGCTACTCTTGGCGCTTCTGTACGGCTCCCCTCCCCCACCGCAACCTTGGTCGTGGCAGTGAGTCCGAGCGCAGCGAGGCCCA
>JBDTCL010000426.1:0-5953 GCA_039923595.1 Antricoccus sp.
GCGGCGTCCGGCATTCCACCCTCCGCCAAGCACACGAATCGTCCGGCTCACCCGACCGCTCAGAAGGCCATCCAAGGCTGTCCGACGATTTCGGCGGGGTCAACTAGACCAGATCGCGGCGGTTGAAACGGCGGAGCACTCACACCCTGGAGTCGACCTATGCCTGCGGCGAGTCGTCGCGCGGTGCGGGAAGGACTCCTCAGTCTCGGTAGATTGGAGTGACTTTCAGGCGATTGTCGGCAAACGGCGGCTGCAGGCAGGCCGATTTCACATCAGTTTTGTCGGCGGCTCGGTCGCTGATGGCGGTGACGGGCACGTGTTCGACCGGTGGAAGCCAACCGGTTGATCGCCGCGCCCGGGCCAGTCCCGACCTAGGTATGGCGGATTGTCATACCGCCGTCGACGGGAATGATTGCCCCCGTGACATACGAGGACGCGGGTAGACACAGGTTCAGGGTCATCTGCGCGACTTCCTCAGGTTGACCGTACCGGCGCAGCGGGACTTTGGCCTTGGCGTAGCTCTCCTTGTCCTCGGCGGAGACCTTCTCAGTCATCCCCGTAACGATCGGGCCCGGGCAGATGCAGTTGACACAGACACCTTGATAGCCAAGTTCGACGGCAAGTGATTTAGTCAGGCCGGTGACCCCTGCCTTCGACGCGGCGTAGGCGAGGATGCCACGTTGGGTCACAATCGCCTCGGTTGAGGCGATATTGACGATCCGCGGCGCTGGCGATTTGAGCAGATGCGGCAAGGCAAGTCGCACTAGCCGGATTTGTGCGGTGAGGTTGATATCGAGTGTTTTGGCCCATATCTCTTCGAATTCGTCCTCATCCGTCACTGTCGAGTTGCGGATCGACACTCCCGCATTGTTGACCACAATGTCCAGTCGGCCACCCCACTCGGTGGCGCGCGTGACCAAGTGCCTGAGATGATCGCGCTGCGCGACATCAGTCACCACGCCCAGTGCCGCGTCAGGTCCAAAACGTTCGTTAATGTCGTCCACAACTGCCGCGACCCGATCTTCACCTAAATCGGCCACTACCACTTTGGCGCCCTCAGACGCGAAAAGCTGCGCCGTTGCCCGGCCCATCCCGCTGGCCGAACCTGTCACGATCGCCACCTCGCCGGCGATCGAGCGGCTGAGGGACGGCACTGCCGCGCTCATTCGGTGACTTCCGATCGATCGCCTGACCACAGCGTATGAAACGTGCCGTCCTTATCTGTTCGCTTATAGGTGTGCGCGCCAAAAAAGTCACGCTGACCCTGGATCAGAGCGGCGGGTAGTCGATCGGCGCGTAACCCGTCGTAGTACGCCAGCGAGGAGGCGAACGCTGGCGCGGGGATTCCAGAGGCGACGGCGGAGGTGACAACCCGCCGCCAGCCGTCCTCGGTGGTGGCCAACGCGTCGCGGAAGTACGGCGCGGACAACAACGCGACCAGGTCGGAATGTTCGGCGTACGCCTCGGTGATCCGATTGAGGAACTGTGCCCGGATGATGCAACCACCGCGCCAGATCGAGGCAATATCGCCCTTTTTGATGTCCCACTCATAGTCGTGCGCGCCTTGCACGATCAAGTCGAAGCCTTGGGAGTACGCAATGATTTTGGATGCGAACAGCGCCAGGCGAACGTCTTCAATAAAGGCGTCCGGATCCTTAACCCTGGCCGACGATGGGCCCGGTAAGTCACCCGTCACGGCGCGCTGCTGTGGCTTGGAGGAAAGTGAGCGGGCGAAGACCGCTTCGGCGATTACCGAGACCGGAACACCGAGGTCGAGCGCGGTCTGAACGGTCCATGCCCCGGTGCCTTTTGCGCCCGCTTGATCCAAGATCACATCGACGAGTGGCTCAGAGGTCTCAGCGTCGACTTGGCGCAGTACCTCCGCAGTGATCTCGATGAGATAACTCTCCAGCTCAGTCGAGTTCCACTCAGTGAAGATATCGGCGATCTCAGCTGGAGATTTGCCGGTTCCGCGGCGGATCAGGTCGTAAGCCTCTGCGATCAACTGCATATCGGCATATTCGATACCGTTGTGCACCATCTTGACGAAGTGGCCCGCACCGTCGGTGCCGACGTGCGTCACGCAGGGCTCACCTTCGGCGACAGCCGCAATTGTTTCTAGAATCGGGCCGAGAGTTTCGTAGGCCTCA
The DNA here is from genome assembly GCA_039923595.1 of Antricoccus sp. Lineage (GTDB taxonomy): Bacteria > Actinomycetota > Actinomycetes > Mycobacteriales > Antricoccaceae > Antricoccus. Next base: position 2,151 of record JBDTCL010000426.1, read on the forward strand.
GCGGAGCCACCGGGCATCATCGACGGACCCTTGAGCGCTCCCTCTTCACCGCCGGAAATCCCACAGCCGACGAAGTTGATGCCGGTCTCGCGAACCGCTTTTTCGCGGCGGATCGTGTCGGTGAATAGCGAATTGCCCCCGTCCACGATGATGTCGCCGGGTTCGAAAACCTCCACCAGTTCGTCAATCACCGCATCGGTCGGCGCACCGGCCTTGACCATAATGATTGCCGTCCGCGGCTTGTCTAAGACAGCCGCGAACTGCTCAATCGTGGTTGCACTGACGAATCCTGCGTCGGAATGCTCCTTCACCAGCTGCTCGGTCTTTGCCGTCGTGCGGTTATAGACCGCGACGATGTTCCCCTCGCGGCTGGCCAGGTTGCGTGCGAGATTCGACCCCATCACGGCAAGCCCAACGACGCCAATATTTGCAGTGCGCTCATTTTCGGTCATGTACCCATCTTGCCTGCAACAGCCGCTATGAACAATGCACAGGCGCTCGCGGCGATGGACCCGCCGATGCGTGCGCTTAGCCACTCGGATAAGTTGCGAAGACAGACGCTGTTCGAAGGAGAACGCCACCATGAGCCAGCAGACCGTGCAAGCTAAAGAAGTCACATTGAATCCAATGGATGAAATGAATGACCTGCGAATGTCAGAAAAGGCGCTCCCGCTGTTGGAGCACGTGAAACAGTTCATCAAAGAAACCGTCGATCCGATGGCCGCAGAATTCGAGCGACTCGGTAAGGGTCACGCCGATCGCTGGAGCTTCGCGCCCGGCCAACTTGAGGTCCTGCAGACCGCCAAAGATAAGGCCAAGCAAGAGGGTCTGTGGAACTTCTTCCTGCCTGATGCTGATACCGGTGAGGGACTATCGAACCTCGATTACGCCTATATTGCCGCAGAGCTCGGCAAGAGCCCACTCGCCTCTGAGGCAATGAACTGTGCCGCTCCGGATACCGGCAATATGGAGGTCCTGGAGCGCGTCGGCACACCAGAGCAGAAGTTGCAGTGGCTTGAGCCTCTGCTCAACGGCGATATCCGCTCGGCATACGCCATGACTGAGCCCGATGTTGCATCCTCAGATGCGAAAAATATCCACACCAGCGCCGTCCTCGATGGCGACGAATGGGTCATCAACGGCGAGAAATACTACATTTCCGGTGCCGGCGACCCGCGCTGCAAGATCATGATCGTGATGGTGCAAACCGATCCTGATGCACCCGGCGGCAAGAAGCACTCGCAAATCCTGGTGCCCACCGATACCCCCGGATTTGAAGTGCTCGGCCCGATGACCGTCTTCGGTCACGATCACGCACCCCGAGGCCATATGCACGTGAAATTTACCGACGTGCGGGTCCCGAAGGCGAATATCTTGCTGGGCGAGGGCCGCGGTTTTGAAATTTCACAGGTTCGCCTGGGCCCGGGTCGCATCCATCACTGCATGCGGACGATCGGCAAGGCCGAAGTTGCCCTTGACCTGATGGTTAAGCGCGGCACCAGCCGTGAAGCCTTTGGTCGGCAAATCGCTCAGTTGGGCGGCAATCTGGAGATCATTGCCCGAGCTCGGATCGAGATCGAAGCAATGCAATTGATGGTGCTCAAAGCCGCCAAAGCAATGGATGTGCTGGGCAATAAGGAAGCACGTGTCTGGGTGTCGATGGTCAAGGCGATGGTTCCCGAGCGCACCTGCAAGATTATCGATCAAGCCATCCAGATGTACGGCGCAACCGGCGTCTCAGACTGGACGCCGTTGGCTGGTCTCTATACCGATGTGCGCCACCTTCGCTTCGCCGATGGGCCAGACGAAGTGCATCATATGGTCGTCGGTCGGCACGAACTCGCGCAGCACTAAGCATCATGGACAAGCAAGGCCGCGTTGGCCGCATCCGCCCCTTCAGTGAGGCGGATGTGGCCCGCGGCGCTGACGGGGTCCTGCATTATCAAAACATTCCATCCTCGCTGATCGAGATGCTTGCCAATACGGTCGAGGTGACACCCGATACCGAAGCCCTCGTCGAGGTTGGCGGGCCGCGACTGAGCTACCAAGAGTTTTGGGATGCCTCAGCTCGCGTCGCGGGCGGTCTCGTCGCCGATGGAATCAATCGCGGTGATCGGGTCGCGATCCGATTAGGGAACGGCGTCGATTGGTGCAAGGCATTCTTCGGCATCCTCATGGCTGGTGCGGTTGTCGTGCCGGTCAACACTCGGTTTACCGACACAGAGGCGAAGTACGTCATCGAGGACTCCGGTGTTCGGCGTGTCATCGCGCCTGGCGATCCCCTCCCCGATGGCGCACCCCACGTGGTCGATGATTTAGGTCTGACTGATTTAGCTGGCATTTTTTATACCAGCGGCACGACCGGATTTCCCAAGGGCGCAATGACGACCCACGAGAACTTCTTGTCCAATGTCGAGACCTGCACCCGGGTGATGGATTTGCCGTACGGCGAGGTTCGCAATCTCGTCTCAGTGCCGCTTTTTCATGTCACCGGCTGCAATAGCCAACTGCTACCGACCTGCAGTCTCGGCGGTACGACGGTCATCATGCCGAGCTTTGAGGTTCAGCAATTTTTGACGTTGATCGAGTCTGAGCGGCTGAATCTGCTGACCTCAGTGCCGGCAATTTTTTGGTTGGCAATGAACCAGCCCAACTTCGCGGATTTCGATGTCAGCGGGATCCGGTGGTTAACGTACGGGGGTGCACCGACCTCACCGGAGCAGGTCGCCCGAATGATGAAGGACTTTCCCGCAGCGCAACTGGGCAATGGGTTCGGTTTGACCGAAACTGCTTCGGTAGCGACGTTTTTGCCGCATGAGTATGCTCTCAGTCATCCGGACACCGTTGGTTTTGCTGCGCCGCCCAACGAGCTTGATCTGCGCAATGTCAATCCGCAGACCGGTGTTGGCGAGTTGCTTATCAAGGGGCCTAACGTCGTTGCTGGCTATTGGAACAAGGCCGAGCAGACCGCGAGCACGTTCGTCGATCGTTGGCTGCATACCGGCGATGTAGCTCGAATCGACGATGACGGCTTCTGCGCTATCGTTGATCGCATCAAGGACATGGTCAATCGTGGCGGCGAGAATGTGTACTGCGTCGAAGTCGAGAACGTCCTTGCTGCGCACCCCTCAATCTTCGAAGTTGCTGTCATCGGTGTTCCGGATCCGATGATGGGTGAGAAGGTCGGTGCTGTAGTTGTGCCGCGACCAGGTCAGCAGATTGACCCCCAAGATGTGACCGCGTTTGCCAGCAAACAGCTTGCCGACTTCAAAGTGCCCCAATTCATCGCAGTACGCAGCGATCCGCTGCCACGCAATGCTGGTGGCAAGGTGCTGAAACCCGCGCTACGCAAGGAAACTGACTGGGGTAGCCCCCTGCGTTAGTTGTTCATGCTCTTCGTCGATTAACGTGAGCAATATGGTCAGCGTTCGAAACGACTCAGCGGCTGCGGCAATCTTTCACAAGCATCGGATCGAATTAGCCGATGGTCGCGAGCTGTTCTACTTCGACGACACCGTCCCGTACGCGACCGGGGAGGTGACTCGAGACGTTGTCGATCGCCGCGAACTGCCGCCAGCCCGACCATCCGGCGAAATGCGCTTCGACGAGCTGAGCGGCTCCTGGATCTCGATGGCCGCGCACCGGATGGACCGCACATTCATGCCCCCAGCAGACGCGTGCCCCTTGTGCCCGACCCTGCCCGGCGGTTTTCCCAGTGAGATACCAGCACCGGATTACGACGTCGTTGTCTTTGAGAATCAGTTTCCCAGCTTCAGCACCCGAACTGGAGAGGTCAGCATGCA
>JBDTCL010000427.1:0-11091 GCA_039923595.1 Antricoccus sp.
AGGTATTTCCGAGGTTGCTGAGTCAATGAGCGACGAGATCGAAGAGCACGGCTATTGGGGGAGTGCGCGTGACCGGATGCCGGCCGCTCAGACCAGTGAGCTCGCGCCGGAGGGCGATCTGCAGATAAAGCGCGTGGGAGAGCTGAGGATCGTCCGGTCGCATGAGAATATGTGCCTGATTCGTTCGGGCCAGGACTGGACCGATACTACGGGTGTCGCCCGCACGCGCTACTGCGACCGTCTCCAACCGGTGCTCATAGAAGGTATGAACTTTCTGCGTGATGAGGGTTTGGCCGCCGGGTGCTACTCGAATCGGTATGTCACGGTTAACGACGATGCGGGCTTGGCCTTATGTCGGACGTATGGCCTGGGCTGGTGGCGCAGCCTTGCTGATCTGGAGCAGTGGTCGGCAAGTCATCCAACTCATTTAGAGATATTCGGTGGGTTCGGACGATATCTTCGTGAATTCCATGGCGCTGCCGGACTGCGCCTCTACCACGAGGTCACCGTCCTGCGCGCTGATCAATGCCGATTTGAATATCTCGGTTGCCACGATCAGACCGGACTGCTCGCTGCCGTCTGCTGACCTGACGCACGAGCCATCGACGCCTGACGTGGACGACTCGCTGTTGAGCTTTCACTCCACGCCGCGTACGTCCGGCTCGCCCCTGAGAGTCATTGTCGATACTCTGAACAGGTTATGACTGTCGAATCTGTCTTCCCACGCCTCGAGCCACTGTTGCCGCAGGTCCAAAAGCCGATCCAGTACGTTGGTGGCGAGCTCAACTCCACCACCAAGGACTGGGATAGTGTCCAAGTGAGGTGGGCGCTGATGTACCCGGATGCCTACGAGGTAGGCGTGCCTAATCAGGGCGTCATGATTTTGTACGAAATCTTGAACGAACGCTCCGATTGCCTCGCTGAGCGCACTTATGCGGTGTGGCCTGACCTCGCTGCGCTAATGCGCGAGAATGACATTCCGCAGTTCACCGTTGACGGTCACCGGCCGGTGAAGAATTTTGACGTTCTCGGGGTGTCATTCTCCACCGAGTTGGGTTATACCAACCTATTGGAAGCGCTCGATCTCGCGCAGATACCGATGACCGCGGCCGAGCGAACTATCGATCATCCGATCGTTCTTGGCGGCGGCCATGCCGCATTTAACCCGGAGCCGATTGCCGATTTCATCGATGCGGCCGTGCTTGGCGATGGTGAGCAGGTCGTTGGCGATATTACCGACGCAATCGCGGGGTGGAAGAGTGCCGGACGACCAGATGGACGCACCGGATTGCTGCTTCGCCTAGCTGCCATCGAAGGCGTTTATATTCCACAGTTTTACGACGTGAGCTACCGTCCCGATGGTCAGATCGAATCAGTAGCGCCAAACCAGGACGGCGTTCCTGCAGTCATCAGCAAGCGCACCACGATGAACCTTGATGAATGGCCGTACCCGAAAGCGCCGCTGGTGCCGATCGCTGAATCGGTCCACGAACGAATGAGTGTGGAAATCTTTCGCGGCTGCACCCGCGGCTGCCGGTTCTGCCAAGCCGGGATGATCACCAGGCCCGTGCGTGAGCGCTCTATAACCGGGATCGGTGAGATGGTCGAACGCGGTTTGGCCGCGACCGGTTTTGAGGAAGTTGGCCTGCTGAGTTTGTCTAGTGCCGATCACTCCGAGATCGGCGAGATCGCCAAAGGACTCGCCGACCGCTACGCAGACAGCAAAACGTCGCTGTCACTGCCGTCGACCCGCGTCGATGCCTTCAATGTGACTCTCGCCAACGAACTTTCACGTAATGGTCGGCGTTCTGGGCTCACCTTCGCGCCGGAGGGCGGCAGCGAACGGATCCGCAAGGTGATCAACAAAATGGTCTCGAAAGAGGACCTGATCCGTACCGTGACGACCGCGTACGCGAACGGCTGGCGTCAGGTGAAGTTGTACTTCATGTGCGGTTTGCCGACCGAGACTGATGAAGACGTTCTTGAGATCGCCGAAATGGCCAAGGAAGTAATCAGGGCTGGACGCGAAGCCTCAGGACGTAACGACATCCGTTGCACAGTCTCGATCGGTGGCTTTGTCCCGAAGCCGCATACCCCATTCCAGTGGGCCTCGCAGGCCTCAGCTGCGACCATTGACCGCCGACTGTCCCGGTTACGCAGCGAGATTTCCGCGGATAAGAATCTCGGGCGATCCATCGGATTTCGCTATCACGATGGCAAGCCATCTGAGATCGAGGGCTTGCTCTCACGTGGCGATCGGCGCGTGGGAGCGGTAATCCGCAAAGTGTGGGAAGCTGGCGGGCATTTTGATGGCTGGAGCGAACACTTCTCCCATCAACGCTGGGTCGATAGCGCTGCAGAGGAGCTTCCCAAGGTAGGTGTCGACCTGGAGTGGTACACCGTCCGCGAACGTGATGAGCTGGAAATCTTGCCCTGGGATCATCTTGACTCGGGTCTAGATAAACAGTGGCTGTGGGATGACTGGCTCGACGCCCTTGACGAAACCGAGGTCGACGATTGCCGGTGGACGCCGTGCTATGACTGCGGCGTGTGCCCGGGTATGGGTACCGATATCCAGGTCGGGCCCACTGGCAAGAAGATGCTTCCGCTCACACCTGTCTCCTCAGCCATATCTGCGCCGCGGACATGAGTGAACGGCGTCCCCGCAAGCAGCGCGCGCCGACCGGACCACCGCCACCGCCCGTGGCGCAACGATTATGGATTCGGTATACCAAGACTGGTCGCTTACGTTTTATGTCCCACCGCGACTTCGCGCGCGCTTTTGAACGCGCGATCCGCCGCGCGAAGCTGCCGATCGGGTTCAGCGCCGGATTCACTCCACATCCGAAGATTTCGTGGGTCGGCGCGGCCCCGACCGGGGTGGCAAGTGAAGCAGAGTACGTCGAAATTGGACTGACCGAGCAGCGAGATCCCGAAGAGGTTCGGGTCGCGCTCAACGATTCGCTACCGGCAGATCTTGACATCTGCGAGTGCGTACCGGCCACGGGCAAATCACTCGCCGAACGGGTCACTGCGAGCGAGTGGCAATTCACTTTTACCCAGGTCTCGCCAGCACTGTTACGCGAAGCAGTGGAGCATTTAATCGGTGCTGAGCAAGTGACGGTGCAGCGATTAACTCAAACCGGGCGCAAGAGCGTGGATGTGCGTGGCCCGCTTGTTGGAGCGTCCGTTTCCACGGGCCCTAGTTCGGACTGTGCCATAATGACCATGGTGGTACGACAGTCAACTCCTGTCATACGACCAGATGACGTCTATGCCGCACTGCATGATGTCGCAGGACTTGTACCGCCTGTACCGCCGTCGGCGGTGCGGTTGCGGCAAGGAGACCTCGACGCTGCCGACCGGCTAGTAGACCCGCTCGGTTACCAACCGTAGGGCCAGTCCCGTTATCGCACACCGCCTGCGAAGAATCGAGTCGCGGCGGTGGACCAGAGACTTTCGCTGGTCGGCCGAACCTGGCAGACCGGCACGACATGTTCGACGCATGCCGCCGCACGACTGCTAGATGAACGTCCTGGCACCGGCGGCAGGTGATCGACCTGAAGGAGCTTGACCGCCCGTGCCCAACAACGAGCAACCCACCACACCTGAGTCCGGTGTCCCACAGATAGCGACCGAGCTGCCGCTATCGGATTCCCCAGCGGTGAAAAAACCAGTAAAGCGAACCCGTAAGGTGACCGCGCCGACCATCCCCAGTGAGTCTGCGGGCGACTCCGCTTCCGCGAGCGAATCAGCCGCGCGAGCCGACCAGCCAGCCACGCAGGCTGACCAGCCCGAAAAGCCGGCAAAAGCGCCCCGCCGCGCGGCCAAGAAGGCGACGGCGACCAAACAAGAGTCGCTGGCAGAGGTCATAACCGAGGCACCCGCAGCGCCGAAGCGGGCGACCAAGCGGAGCGCAAACAAGATTGCGCCGTTGCAGTTATCGCATGTGCCCGCCGCGATCGCCGCGATCGCCGCCCCCGAAGTGTCCAGCGCGCCGGCAATGACGGCGCCCGCGCCACTGGCGCTATTTATGGCCCCAGAAGATGCACCTGTCAAGAAGCGGCCAGCGACCAAGCGCGCCGAGCCTCCTTCAAAGGACGAGGCAGACGCTCCGACGGTCGATGCCACCGCCGAGGACGAGGACAAGGAGCAGAGCACGCAGAGTGACGATGGCGATACTTCTACGCGGCGTCGACGGGGTCGACGTGGGCGTAGCAGAAGCGCCTCGACCGACGAAACTTTACAGTCGCAGATAAACACCGCCGACGAGGAAAAATCTGAGGGCAAGTCCCGGTCTGAGCAGGATCAGAAGACTGCCGCGCCAACGGGGGATGCGAGCGAGAATCAACCCGATGAGTCCAAACTCGAGACTGAAGATAACGCTCGCGGTGGTAGGAGCGCGGAGAAGAACGAGAACACGAACTCAGAGGATGAAGACGAGGGATCGGGCACCCGTCGTCGGCGTCGTCGTCGCCGGCGTGGCGATGAGGATAGTGCCGAGGAGAACGAGACAAGCGAGCCTGCGAGCACTCGCAACAGCGACTCCAACAAGGTTCGCGGAGTTAGTGGATCGGTCCGTTTAGAGGCCAAGCGGCAGCGTCGCAAGGAGGGTCGCGATGCCGGACGGCGTCGTGCTCCCATTTTGACCGAAGCGGAGTTTCTGGCCCGCCGCGAATCAGTGAAGCGCTCAATGCTGGTCCGCCAACAGGGTGATCGCACCCAGATTGCAGTTCTTGAAGATGACGTACTCGCCGAGCATTACGTCACATTAGCCAGTGAGCAGTCCTTCGCTGGCGGTATCTACCTGGGCCGGGTCCAGAATGTGCTGCCGAGCATGGAAGCGGCGTTCATGGATATCGGCAAGAAGCGTAATGCTGTGCTGTATGCCGGTGAGGTGAATTGGGAAGCTGCCGGTCTCGAGGGCAAAGCGCGCAATATCGAAAGGGCACTCAAATCCGGCGACAAGGTTCTCGTCCAGGTAACCAAGGACCCGATCGGCCATAAGGGAGCACGACTCTCTAGCCAGATCTCACTGCCGGGTCGATTCCTCGTCTATGTGCCTGGTTCCTCGATGACAGGTATCAGTCGCAAATTACCTGAGGGCGAACGACGCAGACTCAAGGAAATTCTGCGCAGTATCATCCCGGAGGATGCCGGCGTCATCGTGCGGACTGCCGCCGAGGGTGCCAGCGAGGAAGAGCTCACCCATGACGTGCAACGACTGCAGGCGCAGTGGGAGCTGATCGAGAAAAAGGTCAACGACAGCGGTACCAAGGCGCCGTCAGCGCTATATGAAGAACCGGATCTCGCCATCCGCGTCGTGCGTGATTTATTCAACGAAGACTTCGAGTCGATGGTGGTTTCTGGCGACGAAGCGTGGGAAACCATTTCTTCCTACGTTGAGCAGGTAGCTCCAGATTTAACTGTTCGGCTCTCGAAATATACCGGCACAGGCGATATTTTCACCGACAATCGCATCGACGAACAACTGGCAAAAGCGCTCGATCGCAAGGTGTTCCTACCCAGTGGCGGCTCGCTGGTTATCGACAACACCGAAGCGATGACCGTGATCGATGTCAATACTGGCAAGTTCACCGGTAGCGGCGGCAATCTCGAGCAGACAGTGACCAAGAACAATCTGGAGGCGGCTGAAGAAATCGTTCGCCAACTCCGACTGCGTGATGTTGGTGGCATTGTCGTCATCGACTTCATCGACATGCTGCTTGAAAGCAATCGAGATCTCGTGCTGCGGCGGCTCACCGAATGCCTCGGCCGGGACCGTACCAAACACCAGGTTGCTGAGGTTACCTCCCTCGGGCTGATTCAGATGACGCGCAAGAGGGTCGGTCAAGGGCTGCTGGACGCCTTCAGCGAGCCGTGTCCGCACTGCAACGGTCGCGGCGTGCAGGTCTTCGGCGAACCGGTGGATAAGTCCGACTCATCGGAGGATTCGGACAATTTCGGCGGCAACGATCGCGCCCGAGGCCGTCGCGGCCGCGGGCGGGGCGATAACCGCGCGGATGGCCGCTCTGATAAGGGCCAGGGCAACGGACAGCCCGACGCTGAGGAGAAGAAGGTTGACCCGCCTAAAGACTCCTCGGCCAAGATCTCGCAAATCGCGAACTCCATGAAGAAGCTTGATGAGGCGGTCGCTGAGCAAACGGCAACCAATTCACCGCAGGCGACGACCCTGGAGAAGGCCCGTAGCGCCAGTTTCGACGATGAGTCCGGCAACCGAATGGCGCTCGAACCGTCAACCGTCTCGACGCCACAAGAGTCATCGGGCGCTAGTTTGGCCGATAGCGAAACTGCCGAACCGAGCCGCCCCGCAGCCCGGCGGCGCCGGACTGCGCGGAGGCCGGCTGGCAGCCCGCAGCATGTCGAAGCAGCAAGCCAGTCATGAGGTGTGAGCCATATCCAGTCCAGGTCGATTGACTGTGACCGGGGTAGTTGCGATATGCTTACATGTCGCGCCCGAATATTGGGCGCTCACATGTGTGCAAGTTCAGCCGCAGATCGGCGACGATAATGTCGCCGGTGTTGGTCGGTGCCGTCAGAAGTTCAGTTACAGGGAGTTGCCGTGTACGCCGTAGTCAAGACTGGCGGCAAGCAGTACCGCGTCGCCGAGGGCGATGTTTTCGAGGTCGAGAAGCTTGCCGGTGATCCGGGTGCTGAGCTGACCCTGCCAGCAGTGTTGTTGGTCGATGACGGAACCATCACGAGCGAGAGCGCGAAGCTTGAGAATGTCCGCGTGAGCGCCGAGGTGGTAAATCACATCAGGGGCCCAAAAATCAGGATCATGAAATACAAGAACAAGACCGGTTACAGGAAGCGCCAGGGTCATCGTCAGCCCCTGACCGTCGTTAAAATTACCAGCATCACCAGCGGGAAGTAGGCCACCAGACAATGGCACATAAAAAGGGCGCATCCTCCTCACGTAACGGTCGCGACTCGAACGCTCAGCGGCTTGGCGTGAAGCGTTTCGGTGGTCAGGTTGTGAAGGCCGGCGAGATCATCGTTCGTCAACGTGGCACCCACTTCCATCCAGGTGAGAATGTTGGTCGCGGTGGCGATGACACACTTTTCGCCCTCACGCCAGGTGCAGTCGAATTCGGCAGTCGCCGCGGACGCAAGTTCATCAGCATCGTCGGTCAGGCGAGCTAACAACGGTTTCTTTTACGAGGGGCGGGTGGACCGGACGGTCCCTCGCCCCTTTCGTATTGTCATAGAAGGGCAACTTCATGGCGGCGTTTATCGACCGTGTCGTACTGCACGCCGCTGGCGGAAACGGCGGTCACGGCTGCGTGTCGGTGCACCGCGAGAAGTTTAAACCGCTCGGTGGTCCCGATGGCGGCAACGGCGGCAATGGTGGCGACATCGTGTTGAACGTTGATGCCAACGTGCACACGCTGTTGGATTTTCATCATCGCCCACATCAGCGCGCGGGTAACGGCAAGCCAGGTATGGGCGCGCACCGGGCGGGAGCTAACGGTGAATCTCACGAGCTTCGAGTGCCGCCCGGCACGGTAGTCACGTCCAAGGACGGTGAACTGCTCGCTGATTTGACCACCGCTGGTATGCAGTTTGTGGTTGCTCCCGGGGGTCGCGGTGGTCTAGGGAATGCGGGGTTGGCCAGTTCTCGTCGCAAAGCGCCCGGATTCGCGCTACTGGGCGAAACTGGCGAGGAAGTTACCGTTGTTCTTGAACTCAAATCGGTCGCCGACGTCGGCCTTGTGGGGTTCCCTTCAGCAGGCAAATCATCCCTGATTGCGGCGATCTCAGCGGCACGACCAAAAATTGCAGACTATCCGTTTACGACGCTGGTGCCCAATCTTGGCGTGGTTCAGGCCGGACAATATGTGTACACCGTCGCTGACGTGCCGGGTCTGATCCCCGGTGCGGCACTGGGTAAGGGCCTCGGTCATGAGTTCTTGCGGCACGTCGAGCGAACCTCCGTCCTTGTGCATGTCATCGACTGCGCCACCTTCGAGCCCGGCCGTGACCCGCTCACCGATATTGATGTGTTGAGCAAAGAACTGGACGAGTACGCCGATTTGGCGAAGCGAGCCTCAGTTGTCGTACTGAACAAAATTGATGTGCCCGACGCTCGGGATATGGCCGACTTGGTCACCGAACAGCTAGTTGAGCGCGGGTTCCAGGTGTTTGCGATCTCTGCAGTCACCCACGAGGGACTTGACCCGCTGAAATACACCCTTGGTAGCCTCGTCGAAGAACACCGTTTGCAACATGCAACTGCCGAACCTGAACGCATCATCATTCGGCCGAAGGCAATCGGTGCAGCCGAGTTCACGATTGAAGAAGATCCAGAGACCGACGGCGGATTCATTGTGCGCGGTGAAAAACCGCAACGGTGGATTAAGCAAACTGACTTCCAAAATGACGAAGCAGTCGGGTTCTTAGCCGATCGCCTCGCGAAGCTGGGTGTCGAATCTGCGTTGGCCAAAGCTGGGGCGATGGCCGGTTGCGATGTCACGATCGGAGACTTGACCTTTGGCTGGGAGCCGACCGCCGAGTCGGTCGCTGGCGATATGGGAGTCGTCGCTTTCGGTCATCGCGGTACCGATCCTCGGCTGGAGTCCGCCCGCGGAGCGGACCGGCCAAACGCCGATGTGCGGCGGGAGGCTAAAAAGGCGAGGCGTATTCCGTATGAGTTCGATGATCTGGACCAAGTGTGAGCGCGCACGCCGCTCTCGGTGCCGCCAAGCGGGTCGTGATCAAAGTCGGTTCTTCGTCGATCACTACACCTGGCAAGGACGGCGGGAGCGGACTGGACCGCGAACGCATTGGCTTGCTGGTCGATGTTGTCGCTGAGCTGGTTACTGCTGGCCGCGAGGTCGTGCTGGTGTCCTCCGGAGCCATCGCCGCTGGCCTGGAGCCATTGAGGCTGCGACGTCGGCCTCGGGACCTCGCGACTCAGCAGGCGGCCGCCTCCTGTGGCCAGATGCTTCTAGTGCAGGCATATGCCGAATCTTTCGCCCGTCATGATCGCCATGTGGCTCAGGTGCTGTTGACCGCCGATGATCTGCAACGTCGCACGCATTACCGCAACGCCCAACGCAACCTTGATCGGCTTTTGCAGCTTGGCGTGGTGCCGATCATCAACGAAAACGACGCCGTGGCCACCGAAGAAATACGCTTCGGTGATAACGATCGGCTTGCTGCATTGACGGCACATTTGGTAAACGCTGACGGAATGGTGCTGCTGTCGGATGTCGACGGTGTATATGACGCGAATCCGCAGCTCGGACCAGCGAACCTGATCAGCGAGATCACCGGCGAGGCGATGCTTGCCGCGGTGGATACAGGCGGCGCAGGGAGTACCAGTATTGGCACGGGGGGAATGACAACCAAGCTCGATTCAGCGCGGATCGCCTCAGGTGCTGGCGTTCCAGTGATCATTACTTCGACCGGGCTCGCGCGAGAGGCGTTGGCCGGTGAGGCGGTAGGCACGTTTATCGGTGCGCGGGGTAAACGTCCGCCGCAGAAACGATTCTGGTTGCGCTGGGCCTCAGAACCGAAGGGACACCTGGTACTTGATGCTGGTGCCGTACGAGCCGTGGTGCTGCGACGGACATCACTGCTGCCTGCTGGCGTGACGAGCGTGGTCGGCAATTTCGCCATCGGAGACGCGATCGAATTACGCGACCCAGACGGCAATGTGGTCGCGCGGGGCTTGTCCGCTTACGACGCGATCGAAATTCCGGCGCTACTTGGCAGACAGACCAAGGATCTAGATGCTGAGCATCAACGCGAACTGATTCATCGCGACGAAATCGTATTGCTGTAAGGAAAGTGGGACCCGATGAGTGACGACTCAACGACGCAGAGCAACCATGATGAGATCACCGAAGAGGTCCGCCGGATCGCTCGACACGGGCGCGCGGCGGCGAGCGAGCTGGCTTTGCTTTCACGCGCGGATAAAGACTCTGCGCTCCGTGACATGGCCGAAGCGCTGGAACACAACGTCGACCGAATCCTTGCCGCCAATGGTGACGACATCCGCCGGGCACGCGCTGATCACATGTCTGAGGCACTCCTCGACCGTCTCACTCTCACCAACAGCCGGATCGCTGCGATTGCTGAGCAATTACGCAGCGTCGCTCGATTGGCTGATCCCGTGGGGGAGGTGGTGCGCGGCTATACGATGCCCAACGGTGTGCGAGTGCGCCAGGTTCGAGTACCGATGGGAGTCATCGGAATCATTTACGAGGGTCGGCCGAATGTCACCGTGGACGCGGCTGGATTGTGTCTGAAAAGTGGAAATGCGGTTCTGCTGCGCGGATCTTCCTCGGCGTCAACATCAAACTCGGTCCTGGTGGCGATTTTACGCGAAGCCCTGCAGGCCAGTGGTCTGCCGGTTGACGCGATCCAAGGCGTGCCCGCGCAGGACCGTGCGAGCGTCACGGCGATGCTCCACGCAAGAGGATTAGTTGATGTCGTGATCCCCCGCGGCGGCGCTGGACTGATCCAACATGTGGTCCTCAATTCGAGTGTGCCGGTGATTGAGACCGGCGTGGGCAATGTGCATGTGTATGTCGATGAGTCCGCTGATGAAGCTATGGCGTTGGAGATCTTGCGCAATAGCAAGGCGCGCCGCCCAAGCGTCTGCAATGCCGCAGAGAATCTGCTGGTTCACAAGGCGATTGCGCGGAAATTCTTGCCCAAAGCAGCTGCCGTCCTTCGCGAGGAGGGTGTCACCATGCACGCCGACGTAGCGAGCCTGCCACTATTGGGCGATGGTGCGGTCGCGGCCACTGATGAGGATTGGGACACCGAATATCTATCGTTAGATATCGCAGTCGGCACTGTCGACTCGCTCGATGATGCCGTTGCGCATATCCGAAATCACGGAACAGGTCACACCGAGGCGATCGTGACGGCCGATATCGCAGCGGCCCGCAAATTCAGTCGCCAAGTGGATGCTGCGGCGGTAATGGTCAACGTGTCAACGGCGTTTACCGACGGCGGTGAATTCGGGTTCGGCGCTGAAATCGGAATCTCAACCCAAAAATTACACGCTCGAGGGCCAATGGCATTGCCAGAACTGACGACGACGACATACCTCGT
>JBDTCL010000428.1:0-21667 GCA_039923595.1 Antricoccus sp.
ATGAGGCTGCGTGCGAAGAGCCGCCCGAGACCGCCCGTCGAGCGGTGCTACTGGCCGCGCGCCAGGGCTTGACGATGACCGTAGTCGATCTTCCGCGTTCGGTATCACTTCTGCGCGAGGTTAGCTCCCTGCTCGATGCGTGTGTCGTCGTGATTACGCCCGATATTAAAGCGGTTCTTGCCGCGCGCCGACTCATCTTGCTTCTCGGTGAATTGAAACTTCCCGTAGTTGCGGCGATTCGGACACCGAAGCGAGGCGGTCTGCCGTACCAGACCGTGCTCGATGTCATTGAGCTACCGCTTTCTGGGAAATCTGCGCATATAGCGCAGCTTCGCGGCTTTAATCGGCGCCTTCGCTCGGGTACGCCTGTTGTCATTGAGTCCGACAGTCTGACTAAATCTTGCGCTCACATTCTTGATGATCTGCATGCGGTTGCGGAGCGGCGGCCAATCGGAATGGCGGCGAGTTCGGTATGAAGACCAGTTCCGCAGACTTGATCGACCGTATCCGCCACAAGCTGGTTGAGGGAGTAGCAAGCACTGACGCCGGAACCATCGCCGAGCTGATCCGCGAGGAAACCCAGGGTCTCGTATCCGACCGCGAAATGCTGTCGCTATTGCAGTATGCCGATGCGGAGGTGCGCGGTGCCGGGCCACTCGATGCGTTGCTGCGCAACGAGGAAGTCACTGATGTGCTCGTCAATGGCCCACGGGACGTCTGGTTCGACCGCGGTGATGGGCTCGTTCGCGCTGATATCGACCTGGGCACCGCTGAGAGTGTGCTGCACCTTGCGCAGCGGTTAGCAGCCCGGGCTGGTCGGCGACTGGACAGCGCAAGCCCTTGGGTCGATGCGACCCTTCCAAATGGCGCCCGCCTGCACGCAGTCATGCCGCCGATCGCCCGCGGTTGCACGGTACTTTCGGTGCGCACCTTGCGACGTGAGGCCCTGACGCTCAACGAACTCGTGGTCCGTGGCTCAATGCCTGAGGATCTCAAGCAGTTGCTTGTGCGCATGGTGCGCGCCAAACTTTCTTTCCTGATATCTGGCGGAACCGGTAGCGGCAAGACCACCTTGCTATCAAGTCTGCTCGGTTGCGTACCCGCTGCAGAGCGGATCGTCGTCATTGAAGATGCCGATGAACTAGCTCCGACCCATCCGCATGTGGTCAAACTTCAATCGCGCCCATCGAATATCGAAGGCGCAGGTGAGATTTCACTGCGCGCACTTGTCCGGCAATCACTTCGGATGAGGCCAGATCGGCTTGTTGTCGGTGAAGTGAGGGGCGTTGAGGTCGCCGATCTGCTCACCGCGCTCAATACCGGTCATCGCGGTGGCGCGGGCACAATCCACGCCAACGGCATAGGAGATGTACCTAGCCGGCTGTGTGCGTTGGGCGCGCTGGCGGGTTTGAGTGGCGATGCGATTCGACTTCAAGCGCGCTCGGCGATCCAGGTGCTGATTCACGTCGATCGCACGCTCGCTGGGACTCGTTTTGTCGACTGTATTGGCCTTATCGCGGACAGCGATACCGATTTTGGGGTGCGCACAGTCTGGACCGCCAGCAACGGCTTCACCGCCAACGCCGCGCAACTCGATGAGTTACTGCGGACTGGTGAAGGATGCTAACGCCACTGGTCGTTGCGGGCGCATCGCTCGCCCTTGGAGCGGCGCTGATGTGCTGGCCGTCGCATACAGCGACCCTGATCGGCCCCACTGGTGGATCAATTACGCCGGCCTCTGCGACAGATGCATTTCGCTTCATTCAGTCCGCCCACCAGATAGCTACCAAATCACGGCGGGTCCTCTCTGTGGGAGCGGGTCTTGTGTGTGCCATCGCAGTCGTCGGTATCAGTATCCCAGCGTCGGTCGCCGCCGGAGTGCTTGGCGGGGGCGTGACATACCTCGTCCTCGATGTCCTGCAGACCGGACGGCGAAACTTCGACGCTAATCGTGATATTGAGGGTTTGCGGGCGATCGCGGCAGAACTAAGGTCTGGTCAAAGTATTGATTCGGCACTGCTGGCCGCAGCGTCAATTTCGAGCGAGGGGACGGCACGTCGTTATCGAGCGGCTTCAAATGCCGTGCTGCTGGGTGCTGATGCGATACCGGGCCTGCTCGCGGGCCCGGCGGCCGGGCGGTCGGTAGGTCGCGTGTGGCGCCTAGCGATTGCAACCGGCTGTCCGATTGCGGACCTCGTGTCGAACTTGGAAATCGACGCGCAATCGCAGCGTCAGCACAACCGTCAGATCGACGCCTTGCTCGCTGGACCAAATGCCACCGCTGCTCTTCTGGCTGCTCTACCAGTTTTCGGACTCCTGATGGGTTCAGCGATCGGCGCCAATCCACTTCGAGTATTGAGCTCGACGCCAATCGGTGGCGGTGCGCTGATCGTGGGTACCGCTCTGACCGTCGCTGGGATTTTGTGGACCCGATTTATTGTCTCTCGAGCGCGTGGCGCCTGATGAACGCCGTCATCATCGCGCTATCGGCAATGGCACTGTTGCTGCTGCCCTCTAGCGCAGGTAGGCGGTCAGGCCCAACTACACGATTGAGAGAGTCAGCTGGCGAAGATGGCCGATTATCGTTTGTGCGAATCATCATCGTCCTCCTGCTTGGCGGCGCGACCGCACTCGTCATCGCCGGAGGATCAGGGATCGTCGCTGGTGCGATCGTCGCCGGTGTTACGTACGTGCTGTTGACCCGCTCTGCAAAGTCGCACATCATCATCAATCGTCGCCGTCGTCTCGCGCAGATCCCGCTCACCCTTGAAGTTGCGGCAATGCTGCTTCGATCAGGTGCAACGCCGAGCGGTGCGCTCAGTAACGCGGCGGCCGCGGTCGGTCCTCTTCTGTGCGACGCCATAGGTCAGGTCGCGCGGTTGCAGCAAATGGGACAAGATGCTCATTCGGCGTGGTCCTTGCTCGTAGCCGATCCGGTACTCGCGCCGGTGGCGCAGTCTGCAATCCGGTCCAGCGGCAGTGGCTCGGCGCTGGCAACCGACTGGGAACGGGTCGCTGCAGATTGTCGTCAGCAATATCGCGCGGAGGCGCACGGTGTCGCGCAACGCGCCGGCATATTCGCTCTCGCGCCGCTGGGGTTGTGCTTCCTGCCGGCCTTTGTCTGCCTCGGAGTCCTGCCCATTGTGCTCGGTCTCGCGATCGATGTTTTTGGTCAATAAGTCAAAGAATTCAATTCTAGAAGGGAAATGGACCATGATGAAGCAAAATTGGCAACGGGTTTGGTTGTCCTGGATCGCTCTTGTCGCGATCTTGACCGCTCCGACGCGCAGTCGCGATGCGGGAATGACGACTGCTGAATACGCCGTCGGGACGATCGCCGCCTGCGCATTTGCCGCAATTCTTTATCAGGTAGTCACCGGCGGCTCGGTCATCACTGCCTTGGGCAACCTGATCCAGCGGGCGCTCTCGGCGCTGTGAAGCGCGGGCTGCGCCCGGCCGGTGACGCGGGCATGGTGACCGCTGAAACTGCGGTTGTGCTGCCGGTCATAGTGGTGCTCTTGGCGGCCATGATCGGCGTGATCAGCGCCGTCGCGGCTAAAATCTCCTGCACTGACGCCGCACGTGAAGGAGCGCGAGCTGCAGCTCGTGGTGATTCCACAAGTGACGTCGTGGCAAGTGCTCGTCGGCTCGCACCACCTGGGGCCCAGATCGAGGTGTCACTATCTGAATCTGAAGCAACGGTCGTGGTCTCGATGCAGATCAGGCCACTGGGCAGACTCTCAGGCGCCATCGAAATACGCTCGGCCGCGACGAGTCGCCGTGAACCGACGCCAGTGGATGCTCAGCCGTCACCAACGGGCAGCGATCCGTGAAACGGCTCCAAGAGCGCGACCGAGGAAGCGGCACCATTTGGGCAGGTGCCGTCGTGATGGTGATCTGCGCGATCGGTTCGATGATCCTGCTGGTTGCGATCGCGCAGATGGCACGACATCGCGCAAATGCTGCCGCAGACCTTGCCGCACTTGCCGCTGCTCAGGTACTGCTCGATGGGACGGCTGATCCGTGCGTCGAAGCAGCGCAGAAAGCGAGCGTGAATGATGCTGAACTCGCGTCGTGCGAAGTTGATGGTGAAAAAGTCACGGTGGTGGTCAGCGTCGCTGTACGACTCGGTCGTTGGGGACTCGGTCACGCAAAAGCTGCGGCTCGAGCAGGGCCAGTTGATTAGTGAGCTCATAGCTGCTGATCGGAACGATCATTTCCGAAGATGTTGTCGGCCCCGTAAAGTGATTTCGGTGAATGCCAACCATGAGGACAACGAGTCATCACCGGTCTCGTCTGCCCAAGTCGCTCGGCGCAAGTCAAGAAATACCGGCTATGGCGTCGCCCTGGGCCTCATCTTGGGCGTAGTCATCGGGCTGTTGACCCACCGGATCGGGCTGTGGATTCCTATTGGAGTGGCAATCGGCATCGGATTAGGCTCGGGTGTTGATTTCGAAGGCTGGTTTAGTCGTCGCGTCAAACGTGAGCGCTGATTGGCGAAGTGTCGTGTAAGTCTGGCGGCGCCAACGCAGTGAGCAGCGAATGAAGAATAATTAGCGCGCCAGCCTTATCTAGCGGGTCGTTGCCGTTGCCGCACTTGGGCGACTGAATGCAACTTGGACAACCGCTCGAGCAGCTGCACGACTTGATCGCCTCATATGTCGCGTGTAGCCACTCCTCGACATTCTCGTAGCCCTTCGCAGCGAAGCCTGCGCCGCCGGGATGTCCGTCATAAACAAACACGGTGGGCAGAGCCGTGTCGGCATGAAGCGCGGTAGAAACTCCACCGATATCCCATCGATCGCAAGTCGCAACCAATGGCAAAAGACCGATTGAGGCGTGTTCAGCGGCATGCAACGAACCAGGGAGTGCGCCCATGAGAGCTTCAACGGAGCCGAAAAGCACGGCAAGTCGATCCAACTCCGCTTGAGCGAGTGTCCACATGACCGCTTTGGTGCGCAAATCGCGGCGCGGCAAATCTAGCGGCATTTGGTCGATGACTTCGTTACTACTGATACGGCGGCGTTGATACGACATGACCTGGTTGCGCACCTCGACCTCGACGAAGGCGATCTCTCCACTAGCGATCGTGCGCGAATCGATAATCGACAGCAATTGCAGATCGGTCTGCTGCTGGGAATATGTCGCGTAATCGGGATTATCGCTATGCAGAAAGGCGACCCGGTCCTCAAGGTCGAGCTCGTCAACGATCCAGGTCTCGCCCCGATGTAGATAGACCGCTCCGGCAAACGTACTTGAATGTGCGGCCGTTTCATCAACGGTGCCGATCATCCGACCAGTCGAGGTTTCCACCAGTGCGATCGTCCCGCCAGTGCCCCGGATCTGCACCAAGGGACGCTCTTGGCCGGTCCAATACCACCCATCGGGTCGACGCCGAATGCCCGGCGATGCCGCCAGCACCTCGCAGGCCGCCTCGCCACCAAAAAGCTCGGCAACGTCGGCATCAGTAATCGGCAATTCATATGCCGCACACTGCAGCTGCGGAGCGAGCACATAACGATTGTCCGGGTCAATCACGGTTGCTTCGATCGGGCGAGCAAAAATAGCTGCGGGATGGTGCACGAGGTAGGTATCAAGTGGATCGTCGCGAGCGACAAAAACCGCGAGGGCAGATTGCTGGCGACGACCCGCCCGCCCGAACTGCTGCCACAAACTCGCCAGTGTGCCGGGGAAGCCAGCGACCAGAACGGCATCGAGACCGGCGATATCAATACCGAGCTCAAGCGCCGTGGTGGCAGCCGCACCGCGAATCGCACCGGTCGATAGTGCTGATTCAAGTGCTCGACGTTCATCAGGCAAATATCCCGCGCGGTAGGCGGCCACTTGGCCGGCCAGCTCATACGCCCCGGCGTCCCGCAGGTGCTCCTGACATTGCAACGCGACCACTTCGGCCGATCGGCGAGATTGAACGAATGCCAGTGTCCGGTGCCCGTCAATGAGCAGATCTGCCATGAGGCGCGCAACCTCAGTCGGTGCGCCGCGTCGTACCGGCGCACCATTCTCACCGGTTAACGTCGTCAGCGGCGGCTCCCACAATGCGATCGTGCGCTCGCCATGCGGTGCATCGGAATCAATCACCGCCGCACAAGGCATCCCGATCAGTCGCGAAGCGGACGCGGCAGGATCGCGCGATGTGGCCGAGGCGAGAATGAAGGTCGGCGAAGCGCCGTACCGAGCGCAAATCCGGCGCAACCGGCGCAGCACATGTGCGACGTGCGATCCGAAAATCCCGCGATAGAGGTGAGCCTCGTCGATCACCACAAATTGCAGCCGTCGCAAAAACATCATCCAGTCGCGATGTCGCGGAAGGATTGATCGAGAAAGCATGTCAGGATTGGTGAAAATCCAGCGCGAGTATTCCCTCGCCCAATTGCGCTCCTCTGGCACGGTGTCACCGTCATATGACGCGACCCGAATGCCCCGGGCGCCACCTTCATCGACCTCCAGTTGCCGTACCGATCGCAACTGGTCATGACCGAGCGCTTTGGTAGGCGATATATACAGTGCGCGTGCTCGTGGCTGATCGAGCAGTGCACTGAGAATGGGTAGTTGATAACCCAGTGACTTGCCCGTCGCGGTCCCGGTCGCAATGACGATCGACTCACCGTCGTGCGCGAGCTGCGCTGCCCGCACCTGATGCGTCCATGGCTGCGCGATGCCCTCGCGAGAATATGCGCCGGTAAGTGCCTCAGGGACCCAGGCTGGCCACGGCATGGTCTGGCCCAGGGTCGCCGGAAGGTGCTCGATATGCCTCAGCGGTGAGTCGTCGCCGGTGGCGAGCGCGGCGAGGAGCCGCTCGGGCCATGCGTCGGGGTTGATCATCGATACCAGCTTGCCATCGCTAGGCGACAACTGCCTCGGTACCCGCCATATGGTGATCGCGGCCGTTGTGTCGCTGAAGGACGCTTGTCGGAGTGATCCGTACGCTAAGTCCATGAGCGAACAGCTAGGTCTTTTCGAGCGGGACGGTGCCGAACCCGTCCCGGCCGACCTCGCTGGACTGCTGCTCGGACCCGGCCACCTCGTCTCGCGGAATGGACGTGCGCGATGTTCGGTACTCGTGCCTGAAGCATGGCGCGCGGAAGAATTGGTGGGGGAGTTCCAGCAGCGCGGCCTCGGCGGGGAGTACAACGTCAGCCGAGATGAGGCCAGCGGCACCCAATTCGTCGCACGGACGGATTTTGTTGAAGCATTGACGCCGTTGGCGAGCGCTTCGCCGCGCGTGCTGAACCCGGGCGGTTTACGGCTATGGTTGATCGCTGCCGGCCGATTTTCTGAGGGCAACTATTATCTCGGACTGGCGCTCAACGAAGAGGCAAGGTGGCCGCACTCAGGCGCCGCGCTCGCGCAATTAGGGTTGCCTGCCGCCTTCGTAGGGCCACGCGGAGGAGGGCCGGCGTACCGAATCGCCTCAGCAAAACGGTTGCGGTTGTTGCGTACGCTCGCAGGTGAACGGCCTGCCACCGCGACCGCGACCGACTGGCCGTAGCGCATAGTTATGGTGGACGAAGGGCGCTAAAGGGATTATCGTTCGGCAGCGCGCACCATTCATCATCACAATCACGGCACAGGAGAAGCTCATTCCTAAGGCATCCGCCCCCAGCACCGGGGGCAAGAAACTCGTTATCGTCGAGTCCCCCAAGAAGGCGCAGATGATTGCTGGCTTCCTCGGCAGCAACTATATGGTCGAGGCGAGCTTTGGGCATATCCGCGATTTGCCGCGCAAGGGTGTACCGATCCCCGATAAGTATAAGGGTGAATCTTGGGCGCGATTAGGTGTCGACATCGACCATGACTTCACCCCGGTCTATGTCGTGGGACCGGATAAGAAGCAGCAGGTCAGCAAGCTAAAGAAGCTTCTGAAAGAGGCCGACGAGCTCTACCTAGCGACGGACGAGGACCGCGAAGGTGAAGCCATCGCGTGGCATCTGATCGAAGTACTCAAACCGACCGTGCCAGTGCACCGGATGGTGTTTCACGAAATAACCCCGGTGGCGATTCGGGAGGCAATCGGCAACACCAGAGAAGTCAATAATGATCTGGTCGAGGCCCAGGAAACTCGCCGAGTGCTCGACCGGTTGTACGGCTACGAGGTCTCTCCCGTGCTTTGGCGCAAGGTTGGTCAGGGTCTGTCTGCAGGCAGGGTGCAGTCTGTGGCGACTCGAATCATTGTCGAACGTGAACGATTGCGGATGAAGTTCACCACTGCTGATTACTGGAGTGTCGGCGGCAACTTCGAGACCGGGCTGCAATCGACAGATCCGCTCGAACCTGCCGCAGTACGTGCCACGCTGATCGCACTTGATGATCGCCGCATCGCCGTGGGTCGCGATTTCGACCCGGACACCGGCCGAGCGGCGAGCAATGTCGTGCATCTGGATGAGTCCGGTGCACATGGGCTGATCGCCCGCCTGCAAGGTGCCGCATTCGAAGTGAGCCGCGTCGAGGAGAAGCCGTACCGCCGTCGCCCAGCCCCACCATTTATGACCTCCACCTTGCAGCAAGAGGCCGGGCGCAAGCTGCGTTGGTCGAGCCAGCAAACGATGCGTGCCGCGCAACGGTTGTACGAAAACGGCTTCATCACCTATATGCGTACCGACTCCACCACCCTGTCTGACACGGCGCTGTCAGCCGCTCGTACGCAGGCTCGCGAGCTATATGGCGATCAGTATGTGCCCGCCGAGCCACGCCGTTATCAACGCAAAGTCAAGAACGCCCAAGAAGCTCA
This sequence comes from Antricoccus sp., assembly GCA_039923595.1. Lineage (GTDB taxonomy): Bacteria > Actinomycetota > Actinomycetes > Mycobacteriales > Antricoccaceae > Antricoccus. The sequence continues at coordinate 8,750 of JBDTCL010000428.1, forward strand.
CGAGGCAATCCGGCCGGCAGGCGACGAGTTCCGGACACCGGGCCAGGTCGCGAACCAAATGTCGAGCGACGAGTTTCGGCTATACGAAATGATCTGGATGCGCACCATCGCCTCGCAAATGAACGACGCGATCGGCCAGACAGTCTCTATTCGGTTGACCGGATCGTCAAGTACGGGTGAGCGCGCGGAATTCAGCGCGACCGGCACCACGATCACTTTCCCCGGATTTTTGCGGGCATACGTGGAAAGCCAGGACGACGACGACAAGTCCAGTGACGACGAAGAGCGCCGGATGCCTAAGGTGCAGCGTGGGCAGGCGCTGACCGCTAGCGAACTCGAAGCGAAGAGCCACACCACGCAACCACCAGCTAGGTACACCGAACCTAGCTTGGTCAGCGCGCTGGAAGAGCTCGGTATCGGTCGCCCCGCGACATACGCATCGATTATTCAGACGATCCAAGATCGCGGATATGTCTGGAAAAAGGGATCTGCGCTCGTTCCTTCGTTTGTCGCTTTTGCCGTCGTGGGACTCTTAGAGCAGCACTTTGCCCGCCTCGTCGATTACGATTTCACCGCCAAGGTTGAAGGGGATCTCGATGACATCGCCTCCGGTGACGGAACTCGTGTGGATTGGCTCACCAGGTTCTACTTCGGCGGCAACGGCGAAGATGGCGGTATCGCCCAATTGGGTGGCCTAAAGAAACTCGTCGCTGACAATCTCGGTGAGATCGACGCGCGCGGTATCAATTCGATACCGCTGAAGAACGGTGTCATCGTTCGGGTGGGCAGATACGGTCCATATCTGCAACGCGGCGACGATGAATCTGCTCAACGCGCCTCCGTACCTGACAATCTGGCACCAGATGAACTGACCGTGGAAAAAGTTGAAGAACTGCTCAACGCGCCTTCTGGTGATTTCGAGCTTGGCGATGATCCAGAGTCTGGATTTGCGGTCGTAGCGAAAAATGGTCGCTACGGCGCCTATGTCACCACGGTTCCCCCCGAGGACAGCAAAGAGCCTGCGCGTACGGCAAGTCTGTTCAAGTCGATGGACCTTGAGAGCATCACCCTCGGCGATGCGCTGAAGCTCCTGCAGATTCCGCGCACGGTCGGTCTCGACGCGAATGGCGAAGAAGTCCAGGCTTTCAATGGTCGTTATGGACCGTATATCAAGGCGGGCAAGGAATCGCGCTCGCTCACCGCTGAGGAACAGATCCTCGATATCAGCCTTGAAGAAGCGCTGGCAATCCTCGCGCAACCGAAGCAACGCGGCCGTGCTGCAGCGAAACCGCCACTGCGTGAGATGGGTAATGACCCGGCCACTGACCAGCCGATGATCGTCAAGGATGGCCGCTTCGGACCGTATGTCACCGACGGTGAGACGAATGCATCCTTGCGCAAGGACGATAGCGTTGAGGAGCTGACTGACGCGCGGGCTGCAGAATTGTTGGCTGATCGACGTGCCCGTGGACCGGTGAAGAAAACCACTCGCAAAAAGGCGACCAAGAAGACTGCGGCAAAAAAGACCACCGCCAAAAAAGCACCGGCTAAGAAGTCAACAGCCAAGAAGACAACGGCAAAGAAGACCACCGCCAAGAAGGCGGCAACGAAAAGGGCTGCGACCAAAAAAGCACCGACCGGTGCGGAGTCGACACCCGCAAAGGTTCCCACTGCAGCGGAGTAATTAGTCCTGCTGTCACCGCGTCGTCGTTACCGTGATCGGGGATCGAGGCGATGGCCGACGGCGAAGAAGCGCCGGAAGCCAAAGACGGTGCCATAAGGCTGCGGTGGATATGCCAGTCGCAGATCGGAACCGAGTTCGTCGAGGAAATCCAATTGCTGTGCGGGATCCAGTCGATCCAGGACCGGACGTACCGCGGTCCCTTTGACCCACTCCAGCACGGGATCAGCGCCGCTCAACACTTGGTTGTACGTTGTTTCCCAGGTGTCGACCTCAAGGCCAGCGGCAGCGAACAGATCCCCATAACCTGCGGCATCGAGCACCGGATCTGCACGTAATTGCAAGTTGCCGGTCGCTGCTTGCCAGCGAGGCTGCGCAACTAGAGCCCGAATGGTTCGGTGCGATGGAGCATCGAAGTTTCCGGGCACTTGGATCGCGAGCCATCCCCCTGGCGGCAAGTCGCTTGCGATTTTGGTCAGCATCGGCTGATGGTTATCAACCCACTGGTACGCCGCGTTAGAGACCACGACATCGAACCTTGACCCTGGCGTAAAGTCGGCCAAATCGCCGTGAGAGAAGGAAAGTCGATCGACGATCGCATGTTGATCTGCGGCCGCGAGCATTGCCGCGGAGCTGTCGATACCCGTCACCTTCGCATCCGGCCAGCGGTGCGCAAGAGCTCTTGTCAGCTCGCCAGATCCGCAGCCCAGGTCGATGATCTGCGCAGGCTTGGTTATGTCGATCCGACCAATGAGTTCGAAGAACGGTCGTGATCGGTGATCGGAATAGCGACCATATTGCTGAGGATCCCATCCGAACGCGGCCATAGTTGCCCCCATATTCAGTAAGCGAAAGTGACGGTCACCGGCGCGTGATCGCTCCATCGTTGAGCATAGGTCGGTGCCCGGCCAACTACCACGGCGACCGAACGCGCCGCAAGGCGATGTGTCGCGAGTTGGTAATCGATACGCCAGCCGGTGTCGTTGTCGAATGCCTTGCCCTGCCACGACCACCACGTATACGGACCGTCGCGGTCACCACCGTGTTTGCGACCGAGATCCACCCAGTCGCCCGGCTCTTCAATTCCTAACCAGCGGTCAAAATAGGCACGTTCATCGGGCAAGAATCCCGATTTGCCGCGATTGCCCCGCCAATTCTTCAGGTCTGCCTCTCGATGTGCCACGTTCAGATCACCGGTCAGAATCGCTTCGCCTTCGCCGCGTGCCGAACGAGCTGCGAGCTGGTCCATCCGCACGTGCATGGCATCCATAAAGCGATACTTCACATCCTGACGCTCAGTTCCAGCCTCGCCGGTATGCAGATAGACCGATACGACGCTCAACAGCCCCTGATCGGTGAGGTAGTCCGCTTCGATCCAGCGACCGTCAGTCTCGAACTCGCCAATCCCAATTCGGCAGTCAGTGGGTGCGAAGCGAGACAAGATCGCCACTCCAGCGCGGCCAGCTGTGTTTGACGGCGCATGTGCGATGTGCATCGTCGCGAGTGAGCAATCACCTAATGCTGCTTCGAGTTGTGCGCGGTCTGCGCGCACCTCTTGCAGACAGAGGATATCGGCACCATGCTCAGCAAGCCATGCGACGCCGCCTCGCTGACGCGCAGCCCGAATGCCGTTGACATTGACGCTGGCAACAGTGAGAGGCATGCGACTCCGAGCGATCGGTAAGGGGGCCGGATAACCGTAGTCGGTGCCGCTTCTGGCATTCTGAGCGACATGGTCCAGTCGCGAAGCACGCAATTCATCGACTGGATAAAGAAAGCCTGGCCGGGCCTGCTCGTGGTCGCCGCCGGCACGGTCCTGGCCTATGTCGTCAACCACTTCGTGCATGGTCTGAATGCCGGAAGTGCGGCGGTCGCGCTGGGCTTCATTGCTGTCAATGTTGGTTTAATCAAACCGATTTTCGGTCCAGGGCTGAACTTTGCGAGCAAGAAATTGCTGCGGCTTGCGGTTGTCCTCCTCGGCTTGCAGCTATCACTGGGACAGCTCAAGGAGCTTGGTCTTGCCGGACTGCTGGTGGTCATTGTGACGGTCGCGGCGACATTCTTTTTCACCCAATGGTTCGGCCGACTTATCGGCGTCAATAAGGCAACGAGTCTGCTGGTAGCAACCGGGTTTTCAATTTGCGGTGCGTCGGCTGTGGCCGCGATGGAGCCATTGGCTAAAGGCAAGAAGCATGACACGGCGGTATCGATCGCGCTGGTGACGCTATGCGGCAGTCTGGCGATCGTCATTTTGCCGCTGCTACAGCACATTCTCGGATTAAGTAATCCGGCCACGTTTGGGTCCTGGGTCGGTGCTTCGGTACACGATGTCGGGCAAACCGTAGCGACCGCGAACCGGGTACCGGGTGCGCTTCAAGCTGCTGTGATCGTCAAACTTACGCGCGTCATCATGCTGGCGCCCCTGGTATTTGCTGTCGGCGTCTATATGCGCCGGGTAGCTGTCCAGGCAGCCAAGAGTAGGACAACGGCCGCCGCCGAGAAGCCGGGGACTGGGACCGGAACTGAAGCGGGGGCTGACGGCGTGACAGCAAAACATCCGCCGCTCGTGCCGCTGTTCGTCGCTGGATTCCTGGTGGCGATCGTGCTCAATTCGGTGCTGACAATCCCCACCGATGTCCTCGGCTTCGCCAAGCATGCGCAGGAGATCCTGCTCGCCGCCGCGCTATTCGCCCTAGGCACTGGTGTGTCGTGGAAAGTCATGAAGGAAGCTGGCGGCAAACCGCTCGTGCTTGGCTTGGTGTCATGGATTGTGGTGGCAACGGTTGCTTACGTCGGTGTGATTCTCACCCACTAATTGCTCGCGTGCGAATAAGCATCGATCCCCGCTCACGCCGTTAAGATAGCTCCATGTCCCAGTCACTCCTGCCCCGACGATTGTCGGGCGCCCTTCGCCGGGTGAGTGGATTGCGACCACGGTTTGGGGCATACCGGCAGCAAATTGGCGAAATCAGTGCCTCTGTGACCGGCATTTTGCGCGCACTCTCGGCGATTCCGTCACCGCCACCGACCGACTCGATCCGGATCGTCCACGTTTCGGATATTCATAACAATCCAATGGCTTACGACGCCATCAAGGCGATCGTCGAGCAGTCTGGCGCAGATGCGGTGATTGACACCGGCGATATCGGCGATTGGGGTCGGTCGTTTGAATCTGCGACCTTCGCCAGAATTGCTCGGATTCCGGTGCCGTACCTGTTCCTCAAAGGCAACCACGACGGCCCTCGGACACTCATTGAACTGGCAAAGATTTCTTCAGTACGAGTAATCGACGACGCGATACCAGTCGATATCCGCGGGCTGCGTCTTATCGGGTTACGTGATCCACGTTTTACTCCCGATAAATCAACCGGCGATGATCACTACGCAAAAGAAAAACTACGCACACTCGGTACGCAATTTGCGACCACGGTCAAAGCTGCCGAGGCTGATGTCGCACTGGTGCACGATCCGATCATCGGCGCGCAATTAGCCGGCGTCGTGCCGCTCGTCCTCGCGGGCCACACGCACGTGCGAGCAGAGCGGGCCCGGGAGGGCACGCTCTTTCTCACTCAAGGATCCTCCGGCGGCGCTGGGCTACGCGGAGTTCGACAGGAACCACCGCAGGATCTGACGATCACTACGCTGTACTTCGATGCGCAATCGAGGCGATTGTCTGCAGTCGACGAATACACGATCGGCGGAATCAGCTTGCGAACGGTGACCCTTCAGCGGCGCGACGCTGCTGAGCTGGCCAAACGCCCATGAGCGAGGCAACCGATATCGCCTCAGTGCCGACATCTGGCCCCGGCGAGAGCGCATTACGCGGACTGCTGCGGATCAAAGCATTCCGGCGGATGTGGTTGTCGATCGGAATCTCGAGCTTCGGTGACTGGCTCGCCTTATTGGCGACGGTGGTGATGGCTCAGCAGCTGACCCAGTCGGCTAGCACAGCGACTCAAGGTTTCGCGATCTCCGGCGTGCTCGTCGTGCGGCTGCTGCCCGATTTAATTTTCGCGCCCATCGCGGGCGCGATCGCTGACCGCCTTGATCGGCGCAAGACAGTCATTATCGGGGAAATCCTCGCCGGATTGCTGTACTTGAGTATCGCAGCGGCCTATAACCTCACCTACCTGTACATCGCGCAGTTCGTCATTGAAGCGATCGGGCTGTTCGTGATGGCATCCAAGCAGACGCTTTGGATGTCGACCGTGTCCAAGGACAAGATCGCGCTGGGTAACCAGGTCCTGATGCTGACCATCTATGGCTCGTTCCCGGTCGCAGCGCTGCTGAACGCATTGTTATCGACCTTCAACAGGTTCTTCACCACCCAACCAGTGGACCCCGCCCAGGCCAACGTCAAACTTGCCGTCAGCATCGCACTGTGTCTCGACGCGCTGAGCTACTTTGTATCGGCGGTGACGATCTATCTGAACCGGAAATATTTGCGTGCCCGCGCTGAACAGGCGAGTGAACATGCGGGGATCGTTGCGCTGATCCGCGAAGGCGCCCGATTTGTTTTCAAAGATCGCAACATTCGGGTGCTTTACGTCGGGGTGATTGGGGCGTTCGCGGCAGGCGGTATCACCGTGGGCGTTGCCAAGCTTTACGTCAACACGCTCAACGCTGGATCAGCGGGATTCAGCGTGTTGGTGGGTACGGCATTTACCGGACTCGCCATCGGCATGCTGACCGGGCCGCGGGTGTTACCGACTCTCGGCCGGCGGCATGTGTTCGGTAGCGCGATCGCAGGCGCCGGTCTGAGTCTGATCGGCATGGCGCTGGTCCGGGACTTCGCGTTTGGTCTGGGATTTGCCTTCGGTGTGGGACTGTTTGCCGGAATGGCGTGGATCTTGGGTTACACGATGATCGGCGAACAAGTCGAGGACCGACTGCGCGGCCGCACGTTCTCTTTTGTCGTGTCTTCGGCGCGGATTACGCTGATGCTGAGCCTTGCGATTGGTTCGGGGCTTGCAGGCGTGCTTGGCAGCCACAAGTTCAGTCTCGGGCAGCTTGAGTTTGGGGTGACCGGACCGGGCCTCGCGCTGCTAATTGCTGGATTCTTCGCATTCGCCATCGGATTGTTCGCTGCGCGCCGTGGCTCAGAAGGCCGCTCAGGCGGGTTTGGCGATGCCCTCCGCCGCGAAGTGTCTCGGCGCAGTGAAATCCTCTTCGGTCCCACGGTCGGCACCGGGTTACTTGTCGTGATCGAGGGTGCAGGCCTTGATCAAACCCGCGAATTTGCGAAGCGGCTCGCCGCTGATCTTGAGTCCGACGGGCTGCCGGTCGTTCTCACCGGGGAGCCAACAGACTCGAAAACCGGCCGCGCCACAGGAAGCGTGCTGCAGGCACTGTCGCAGGGTGCGACCACAGAGCCGTCAACCTCAACGCAAGCGACAATCCTGCTCGCGGCCGCCGATCGGGCGCAACACATCAAGGATGTGATCGCACCGGCGCTGGAGCGCGGCGACATCGTGGTGTGCGACCGATTCGTAGACACCGATGTCATATTTTTTGGTACCGATCCCGCCGTCGATGCTGAAGAGGTGATGCGCGTTTCGGCGTGGGGCGCCGGTGACCTGCGCGCAGATGTGACGGTGGTGGTGGACGACCTGCACGCGCCTGAGCGCTTGCGTGTTGGGTTTGCCGACCTGATTGAAAGGAGCGCGGCGGGCTACAAGTTGGTGCCAGCGTCGGGCGACGAGAGTTATCGGAACGCTCTTGATTATGTGCGATTTGCCGCCGAGCGTAACGCGGCCCGGATCGGTCCGCGCGCCGTCCCAGCCAAGGCAGCGGTTCCAGAGTCGGAGGCGACCCCCGCGGATGTCGGCCAACCCGATTAGATTCAGAGACATGCCGGGGCTGTTTATTTCATTCGAAGGCGGCGAAGGGGTTGGCAAAACAACTCAGATCGCTGCGCTTAGCGCAGCACTAGGCTCGCAGGGCCGATCCGTCGTGACGACCCGCGAGCCAGGTGGAACGCCGCTCGGTGCGATTGTCCGTACCCTGATCTTGAGCCCAGAGAGCGTGGTCAGTCCTCGGGCCGAGGCGCTGCTTTATGCCGCTGATCGTGCGCATCACGTCGATACGGTGATCGAACCCGCGCTAGCTGAGGGCAAAGTGGTCATTAGCGATCGCTATGTCGATTCCACGCTTGCCTATCAGGGTGCGGGCAGGTCACTGCGGCTAACGGACATTCTCACGTTGAGCAAGTTCGCGACCGCCGATCGGTGGCCTGATCTGACAATCCTGCTCGACGCGGACCCGCGGTTGGGCTTGGCGCGGGCCCGCGGTGCTGGCGCAGGTGACCGGATCGAGGCCGAAAGCCTGCGATTTCACCAGCAGGTTCGGGCGGCATTTCTTGATCTCGCTGCGGAGTTCGCGAATCGTTTCGTGGTGATCGATGCGAGCAGCTCGATTGGCCAGATTCAAACCGAAGTTCTTGCCGCGGTCACCGATCGGCTCATTGGATGAGCACTGCTGCATTCGCCTCGCTCGTCGGTCAGCAATTAGCGATTGAGGTGTTGTCTGACGCCGCCCGCTCGGCGGCCGAGATCATTGATGGCACTGGCCCTGGTACGGCAATGACGCATGCGTGGTTATTCGTTGGCCCGCCCGGCTCCGGCCGTTCCGTTGCCGCGCGGGCATTTGCTCAGGCGTTGGAGTGCGCCGACGGTGGCTGCGGGCAATGTGCGGCCTGCCACACGATCGCGGTGGGTACCAATCCGGATGTGCATGTGGTGACGCCTGAGGGATTGTCGATCTCGGTCAAGGAGATCCGTGAGATTGTCCGGGTGGCAGCATTTCATCCGTCCGGACGACGCTGGCAGATTGTGATCATCGAGGATGCAGACCGGCTCACCGAAGGGGCCGCCAACGCGTTGCTGAAGGCGATCGAAGAGCCCAGCGCACGGACGGTATTTCTGCTCTGTGCTCCGACGACTCATCCCGAGGATGTGTCGGTGACGATTTTGTCGCGATGCCGGGTCGTGGCGCTGCGAACCCCGCCGACTGAGGCAGTTGCGCAAGTCCTCATCGACCGAGACGGTATTGATGCCGATACCGCGCATTGGGCTGCGCAGGCCGCGCAGGGGCATATCGGCCGCGCGAAACGACTCGCGACCGATCCGTTGTCGCGGACCAGGCGCGATAGCGTACTGGATATTCCTGATGGGCTGGCGTCGATGAAAGCCTGTCTTGATGCGGCCGACGCGGTGGTCGGGGCGGCTGAGGCTGATGCCAAAGCACTCTCCGATCGGCTCAATGAGTCTGAGCGCGAATCGTTGCTGCAAGCGCTGGGCGCGGGCGGCACGGGGAAAGGGACCGGTGGTGCAGTACCTCGGGGTTCAGCAGGTGCGCTGAAGGAGCTGGAACGCAAGCAAAAGGCTCGCTCGACGCGCACTCAGCGTGATGCGCTCGATCGTGCGCTGGTTGATTTGACTGGTTTCTATCGCGATGTGCTGCTGCTCCAAGTCCGATCGCAGGTGCCACTGTCGCATGATGATCACCGCGAGCAGATCGCGGTGGTTGCCCAGCGCACCGAGCAGGAGTGGGTGCTGCGGGCTCTCGATGCAATCGTCGCAACCCGCCAATCGATGGATTTGAACGTCAAACCGCGCGTTGCGGTGACCGCACTCATGGCGAGCCTGCGCCTGCCGCACTAGGGGAGCACCTCGTTCGGGCGCTGTGTCGCCTGGACGCGACTCGCGCCCGCGGCACTCAAGCGTGGTCATACGTACCGCAGGACGATGGTTTGGAGGCAGGTTGGACGCTCTCAGGTAGGCGTAACCGCAGTCGGTCGGTTAGTGTCGACTGATGGCGATGATCTGCGCGGTGAGCTTCAACCGCAGCGGTCAGCTGTATTACTACAACCCCGGCGACTTAGCGGTGCAGATCGGCGACAGGGTACTTATTCCAACGGAGGGTGCACCTGAGGTCGCCGAGGTGATGTGGGCCGCGCAGTGGGTGAGCGAGGATACCGATGGTTTTCCCACGTTGGTCGGGATGGCCACGCCTGACGAACTCGATCGCGCGACGACGGTACGGCGGCTGAAGGCAAAGGCCCGGGTCGCGACCAAGCGGTTGATCAAGGCGCACGAATTGCCGATGAAGCTCGTCGGTGTCGACATCCTCGTACCAGCCGGTGCGATCATTCATGATCAGGTCACGATCTTTTTCTCGGCTGCGCACCGGGTCGATTTCCGCGCGCTCGTGCGTGATCTTGGTGCGACCCTCAATAGCAAGGTGGAGTTGCGCCAACTCTCGGCGCGTGATGAGGCCAAGCTCAGCGGCTCGATCGGTTCGTGCGGTCGGGAGCTGTGCTGCTCGACATTCTTGAAGGACTTTGAGCCGGTCACGCTGCGGATGGCCAAAGATCAAGACCTGCCAATGAACCCACTGCGGATATCGGGCGCGTGCGGACGACTGATGTGCTGTTTGAAGTACGAGCATCCGCTGTACGAAAGGTTCAAAGCTGACGCGCCCGCGGTGGGTGAGCGAGTTGAGACCGAGCAGGGCAGTGGCGTCGTAATGGGACATAACGTCCCGAGTGAGTCGGTGTCGGTTCGACTTGATGATGGCGGCGGCTCGTGTGCGTGCTCATTGGCCAGTGTTTGCGGTTCGCGCCAAGATTACGAAGCGCGCTACACCGACTAGTCCACTAGTATCCAGGGTTCGGCTGGCTCAGTTGCTCAGCGTTTCGTTTGCCGGCTTATTTTGCCCACCTTTGTCCGCTTGGCCACGCGCGTCAGGTTCAGACACGCTCTCGCGACATTGCGTATGCGAACCTGACGCGCGTCACCCCATTTGCGGGTACCGAAACCCACTGCACCGCGCTGCCCACGACCGGCTACGATAGACCGGCTGCACACCGCCGCCTTAGCTCAGTCGGTAGAGCGTCTCACTCGTAATGAGAAGGTCAAGAGTTCGATTCTCTTAGGCGGCTCCATCTCACTTCTTGACCCGAAAACTCCGCAGCGGTCCATCGGCGCTTGGGTTTGCACATTGCGATCTGTTTCGGCGAGCCCGTGAAGGTGCCCGAGATGACCCTGAGACGTGAGCCGTACTAGCTAGTGGGTGTTGTCCGCTGGCGCGGTGACTTTGAGGGTTTGGATGAGTGCTGGCGAGATGGGGTGCATCGCGATTTCGCAGCGGATCGTCCCGCCCGCGCCAGACACATCCCACACCAGGTGGGCAGGTGACTGCGAGCGGACGTCGGTGCTGGTCCATTCGCCGTCGCCAAGACCGTCGAGTTGAGCACTGATCTCGCGCAGTCGCACATCGAGCGGAATGTCCATCTCCACATTCTCACTGAGCCAACCGTCCAGTGCGCCAAAGTCACGAACCTGCAGGAACTCCATGACGGCCTCTTGCGCTGCGCGCGTTCGCGGCCAGACGTCGAGGGGAGTGCCAGCGCTCAGCGCGTCCTCCAGTAGCGCCTGCATCGCCTTTTCGCCAACGATTGAGCACGGTGCGTACCTGCCGTTTGCCAGCGCGATCAACCCGATCCCAGTCTGCGGATGCCAGCGCATATGCGATCCGAAGCCGGGATAACCGCCACTATGCGAGACGATGTCACCGAACTTCTTGTGGGACGTCACGATCACGCCGAAACCGTAGCTATTGACCTGCAGTCCACTCGGTTTCAACCGATCGTCGCTTACTGGGTAATCCGTAAGTGGCATCGTCCGATGCGCCTGCTGCATGAGGCGCCGACCGGCGCGGCTCAGCAGACTAGTGTCGGCATCATCTCGTGCGGGAAAAGCCTTACATAACCAGGATGCCCAGGTCGTTAGATCGGCCACAGTACTAAAAACGCCGCCGATCGACGAGAAAACACCTGGCTGACTCACTGGTTCCGTTCGCCACTGTCCAGCAATTCTGGCGTGACCATCCGCGACGCCGTCGGGCGCAGCAACCGAGTTGTCGTACCCAGTAGCGCTCAGGCCAAGCGGAACGATGAACTCCTCGGTCACGAAGGCGACGAACGACCGGCCTGAGACAACTTCGACGACGCGGCCGAGCATCGCGTAGCCGAGATTGGCGTACTCGTACCTTGTGCCGGGCGCAGCAATAAAGGCAATCGGCGCCTTTAGAATTTGGCCGAACTGCTCGACGCTGATTGACTCCTGACGATCAGCCCACGGATCGTCGTTCGCTAGACCGCCAGACATGCTTAGCAGCATCCGCACCGTTATCGGCGGGGAATCAATGCTGTAATGCGGAGGACCGAGCACTTCGGGGACGATCTCGTGGACGGTGCGGTCGAGTTCAACGGCACCGCGCTCGACGAGCAGCATGATGGCGGCGGCGGTGAAGCTTTTGGACATCGAGGCAATCCGAAACGCGGTGTGCTCGGTGGGGGGTTGGTGGGCTCGAATCGTGGTCGTACCGAGCCCAGCGGTATGGATGAGTCCGTTGCGGTTGAAGACGCCATACGCAACGCCAGGTGCCGCATCCTGCTCGACCAGTCCAGCGAGCAGCCAGTCGACGTGATCAAGGGTTTGCTGCTGTGGCTGCCAACCGGCAAAATTATTCATCTGCATACTTTCTGCTTAGTTGTGCTTCACACCATAATGGTCGCGGCGCCTGCTGAGCTAGCTCAATACCCCAGCGGACGAATGTACTGCTGGCGCATATCCGGCGGCGAGCACTGCAACAGTCACTCGGGGAGTGATCACCTCTACCGGACCGGCGACTGGCTGCACTGTGCTCGCCTGGTATCCGTCAAAGGACCACTCCATCAGTCCGGCTTCAGTTATCAAGTGTGGCCGGGAATCGATGGTGATCATCGTTCCGCTTGGTAGTTCGGCAAGCGGTGCATGATAGGTGCGCTGGACACCGCGAGCGACTAAGCGATCAGCATGAAGACGGATATCTATGGACTTCGCATCCGACGCGGCGGCCGGATGGGCGACCTGCCAAGACTTTTTGAATGCTTGGTAATCGTGATGTCTGCATTCGCCGCACGGTCGGTGTCCCGCTGCGAGTCCGGTAGCTTCGTCGAGGAAGTACAACTCCGTCAAGTGTCCTGGTCGCCATTGAGTGCGGTGTCTGCCGCGAAACTCCAACATGCAGATGATCCAGTTTCTGCCACTGGAATATCGCGCAAGTTCGCTTGTCTTATTCAGCAGCGGGCCCCGGTTGCCCCAGTACAAGCCGCGAGCACTCACCGCAACTAGCTCGCCGGTCGGTCGTACCCGATTTTGGCGTGGCATCAGCATGCTCCCTCGTGACTTCAA
>JBDTCL010000429.1:0-4208 GCA_039923595.1 Antricoccus sp.
GGCCTCCGGTGTGCCAGCACGCGTGGTGAGCGCCGGTTCGACACCCACAGCGTTACTCTCAGCGGAGGGCCTGGTGACTGAGGAACGGCCCGGTACCTACGTTTTCGGCGATCGACAGCAGATCACGATCGGCAGTTGTAGTGCAGCGGATATCGCGCTCACGGTGATCTCGACCGTCGTCAGCCGGGCGGTACCCGACCAGATCGCCATTGACGCTGGCACCAAGTGCTTAGGCCGTGAAATACAGTCCTGGCTTGATGGCTATGCCGACATCGCCAACTGGCCGTCGATCCGGCTCACCAGTCTCTACGATCACCATGGAGTCTGCGTGGTACCTGAGGGCGACCCGCGACCGAAAGTCGGCTCCCTGCTGCGCTTGGTGCCGAACCACGTTTGTCCCGTCGTGAATCTTGCACGCGAACTCGTGATTGTGCGCGCTGGCGAGATCATCGATCGTTGGCCGATCACCGCCAGGGCCCTGGTATAGAAGCGCGTCACTTCACCGGTCGTCGCACTACCCGTTCCGGACCTGACCGTGGTGGTAGTGGGGCCAATGCGATGAGTTTCGGTCGTGCGAATTAATCGAGGCTGAAAGTCGGCGAGCCGGGTACCGCCGCAAGCAGGGCCTGGGTGTACTCGTGCTGCGGAGACTCAAATAGCGATTTGCATGGGCCTTGCTCAACGATGTCACCGTGATAAAGAACGACGACATCGTCGCTGACCTGACGCACGACAGCAAGGTTATGCGAAATGAAAAGCATCGTGAGCTGGAGTTGTTCGCGCAGATTCGCGACCAAAGCGAGCACCTCTGCTTGCACCGAAACGTCCAGCGCCGAGGTGATTTCGTCGGCAATGATGACCTCGGGCTCGATCACCAGAGCGCGCGCGATGGCGATGCGTTGACGCTGGCCGCCGGAAAACTCATGCGGATAACGATTGATCGTGTCGGCTTCGAGTTTGACTAATTCCAGCCAGTGCACGATCTGGTCACGGTGCTTGCGCACCTCATCGCGAGACGGATCGATCGACTCCGCCATTGTTTGACCGATAGTCCGCCGTGGATTGAGTGATGAATATGGATCTTGCGGAATCATCTGGACTTTGCGGCGGAAGCGCAGCCGCTCACTCTTGGACAAGCTTGCCAGATCAACTCCGTCGAGAGCGATCACTCCGGACGCTGGCTCAACGATTCCAACGATGGCTTTGGCAACAGTGGATTTGCCGGACCCTGACTCACCGACCAAGCCAACCGTGCGGCCAGCCGGGACGTCCATACTGATTGAATGGAGCACGGTGGCAGCACCGGCACCATGACCGAATGTCACGGTGAGGTCGGTAACTGACAGAGCTGAGGATTTTCGGTCATCGCTCATGAGCGCACCGGCAGCGGATCAGTCAGACTTGGTGTCGCGTCGATCAGCTTCTGGGTGTACGGATGCTGCACCCTGCGTTCGGCTAGATCGCGCGATGACAATTCCTCCACAATTTCGCCGGCGTTCATCACCAGAACGCGGTCGCATAGTTGCTCAACGACACCGATGTCATGAGAAATGAACAGCATCGATACGTCACGTTCGGCGTTGATTCTTTTGAACTCGCGCAGGATTTCTGCCTGCACGGTCACATCGAGCGCCGTCGTTGGTTCGTCGGCGATGATCAACTCAGGCGTGCTGGCCAACGCGGCCGCGATCATCGCGCGTTGGCGCATACCTCCGGACAATTCGTGCGGGTGCTGCTTGAGGCGCTTCGCCGGACTACTCATATGGACGGTACCCAACGCGGCGAGGACAGCATCGCGCGCTTGGGACTTGGACTCTTTTCCATGAGTGCGCAGTACCTCGCTGAGCTGGGTGCCCATCCGAAGTGCCGGGCTAAAGGTGGTGCCGGGATCCTGGTACACCATCGCGACGGCCATGGCGAGCTTGCGCCCAGAGACCCGGTCGAGCATGTTCATGTCACCAACGCGCACCTCAGCGGCACTGGCAGTGAGACCTTCAGCGAGCAGTTTGGCAAGGGTCATCGCGGTCACCGACTTGCCCGATCCAGACTCCCCGACAACGCCGAGGATTTCGCCACGTTCGATGGTGAATGACACTCCATGTATCAGCTCCTTGCCGGCTTCTGTCCTCACGTGCAGATCCTTGACCGAAACGAACGACGATGCAGTCTCGGCCGCTGCCTCTGGCGCGATCTGCGGCATCTGAACGTGCTTGCGTCTGCGTTGCGCGGTCCGCGGATCGGCGGCCGCAGCAAGCCCGTCACCGATCAGCATGACGCTCAAGATCGTGAGTACGATCATCAACGCTGGACCAACCACCTGCGACGGCCGGGTATAGATCGCGGGGAGTGCATCGATGAGCAGCTTGCCGTAGTCGTAGTCCGGTGGTTGAACACCGAGCCCGACAAATGAAAGACCCGACAGCTCGATCAATGCGACTGCGAATCCTGATGCGATCAAGATCAGCATGGGCTCGGCCATATTGGGCAGCAGATGTCGAGTGATGATCTTGCGAGCGGGCACACCAAGTAGTCGCGCCGTCGTGACGAAGTCCTTGCGCGAGACATCCGAGGCAAGGTTGGCCGTCAACCGGCCAAACGCCGGGATACCAGCGATACCGATACCAATCACGACCGCGACTGCTCCCGCACCGAAGATCGAGGTGATGATCAGGGCGACGAGCAGACCAGGGTAGGACACTGCGACTTCCAGTGCACGCAGCCCAATTTCGCGGACGCGGCGCGGTGCCAGCCAGATGCCGGTTCCGAGCAGCACTCCGGTTATTACTGAGATCGCAGTGGCCGAAGCGGTCATAATGAGGGTGAGCCGGGTAGCGACAAGCGAACGGGCGAACATGTCATGACCAAACGAGTCGGTACCGAACCAGTGCCCAACTGAGTATGACTGGCTCGCATTGGAACTTAGTGCATTTGCCGGATGCGACATCACCATCGGCGCGACGATGCCGATAAGGACGATGATGCCAAACAGGATCAGACCCGTTATCAGACCAAAGGTCCAATGAAACGACCGCGGCTTGTCGACTGCAATGTCGTCTGGGATATCAACTGGACTAGTCATGTTTGCTACCAAGCGTCCGGGGGTCGATCAGACCCAAGAGGATGTCGACAAAGAGCGTAAGCAACGCCGCGAGCAGCCCCAGCACCAGAATGATGCCCTGGATCACGGGGTAATCCTTGTTGATAATCGCTTGCACGACGCCCAGACCGAGCCCTGGCCAACCGAAAACGGTCTCGACGATGATCGCGCTGCCGAGCATCGAGGTCAGGATCAAACCACTCAGAGTCAGAGTGCTGGTCATGAGCGAAGGCAGCGCATATTTGGCATACAGTCGCGCACCGCGTAATCGCCAACCACGAGCGGTGCGCATGAAGTCTTGCTCGAGCACCACCGACGTCTCGCGTCGCACAACGCGAGCGACAATACAAATCGGTCCGATCGCCAGTCCAAGGACAGGCAGCACGAACGATGTGGCCGGATGCACGCGTGAATAGGCCGGTGGAAATAAGGTAAAGGTGATCGCGAATATCAACACCAGGAATGTCGCCATGACGTATGACGGGATTGCAGCAATCAGGCCGGTGCCGAAACCGAAGATCGAATCGAGCCACCGTCGACGACCACCGCGGGTGGCCACTCCAACCGCCATCCCAAGTGGGACCGCGACGACCAGCACGAGCGCCATCGCGATGAACGCGATGCCGGCGGTGAACGGCAATCTAGCCAAGACAACTGAGGTGACCGAACCCCTCAGCGAAAACGATTGGCCGAGATCACCGTGCAACAGTCCCGACACGTAATTGATGAATTGTTGCGGGAGCGACACATTGAGCCCGAGTTGCTGGCGCACCGCCTCAACCTGCGCGGGCGTCGCGTCCGATCCGGCCGCGCTCACGGCAGGATCGCCCGGGATCAGCCGCACGATGAAGAAGGTAACGAGCACCAGCACGATGACAGTCAGGATGAGCCCGATGCCACGCTTGAGGGCGAACTGACCCCACGGCGATAATCCACCGGACCTCTTTGATCCAGGGGAGGGTTGTTCTGAGTCCGGTTGCGCGGCCGGGTCGATGGCCACTGTGGGTTCACTCATGCCGAACCAACAATCGCAGTTGTGAGGTGATCACATGTTCCTCCGCCGACTGGAACTTGATATCTGGTTACGCACGTAGCTTTGCACATAGTTGTC
>JBDTCL010000430.1:0-3800 GCA_039923595.1 Antricoccus sp.
CAGCCTGCAGCCAGTGACATCATCGATGATCTGACCGTGAAATGGGTTGCCGCTTTCCTCGATTCGCACCCGCTTTGGCCGATGCCGCACCGCGAGGATGGGCTGTATGGGGCCTGGCGAACGCTGGCCGCCCACGATCCTGCTCTGCAAAGGTCGGCGCGGCGCAAGGTCAAAACACTGCCGCCCAAAGCCGATGCCGCGCTAAGCAGTGCTCTGGTACGGCTCAATATTAACGCCGCTGACCGCCACGCAGTGCTCCGCGCCGAGCTGGCCAGCTTGCCGGGTTGGGCGAGCCACATCAAATGGCGCGCAGAACACGTCGGTGACATCAATCTTGTGGAATACCTGGCCGTGCGACTGAGCCTGCGCGCGGTATTAGGACGCCCACCGGCAATCACGCCGCCGCCCGAGCCCGATACCTCGCCGATAGAGCCCGCGCAACGCGCAATACGACTGGCGCGGCATCTGCAGGCCGGTACCGACCCCGCTACCATCGAAACTCTCGCCCAGATTCTCAGTCTGCATCCAACTGCCGCCCACCTTTTCACCTTCCAGCGGGCCTACGAACTGCACTACCAAAACGCCCTCTTGAGCGAGCTCTCTTCACGCAAGTCCGTGCAGCCGCCGCAGGTGCAGCTGGTTGCCTGCATCGACACCCGCTCTGAAGGCTTGCGACGCCATCTTGAGGCGCTCGATGAGCGGATTGAAACCTTTGGTGCCGCTGGCTTTTTCGGAGTCCCGATCCGCTTCGCCAGCTTCAACTCCCCAGCATCGATAGATTCGATGCCCGCCCTACTCACACCGAGGTACTTTGTCACCGAGAAACCAGCGAACGATACGGCAAAACGCCACATCGCTGGGCTGCGATTTCGCCAAGCGCTGGCCGCAGGCCTGCACGCAAGTGAGACAACAACCGCAGCACCATTCATTTTTGCCGAAGCTACAGGCTGGATCTTCGGTGTCACTAGTGCACTGCGAACACTGGTGCCGTCTGTCGCGCGTCGATGGGCGAAGGCTCTTGAGGACGCAACGACACCCGCGCTGGAGTCTGACGTCACCGTCGCCGAGGCATTTACTCTTGAGGAGCGTGCGGGCTTGGCAGAGGCTACCTTGCGGATGATTGGTCTTGGCCAATTCGCACCGCTCGTCATCTTCTGCGGTCACCGTTCGACGAGCACCAACAATCTCTATGAGTCCTCGCTAGACTGCGGCGCCTGCGGTGGAAATCCTGGGAACGCCAGTGCCCGCGCTGCGGCCGCGATATTTAACGACCCCGAAGTGCGGGCCCTGCTACGCACTCGGGGTCTCGACATCCCTAGCAGCACATTCTTTTTGGCCGCCGTGCACGATACAACCTCAGACCACGTCACGATGTTAGATACACATCTCGTGCCGTCAACGCACCGCGAACTTATCACCAACTTTGACCACCTGCAGGCGAAAGCGTCAGATGCACTCGTACTTGAACGCGCCCAAATCCTGCCTGGATCATCTCGACGCGATAGCGCAACAAAGGTCCGTCGGCGCGCCGCCGACTGGGCCGAGGTATACCCAGAATGGGGACTTGCCGCGAACGCCGCATTCCTGGTTGGCCCACGGGAGTTAACCCGTGGCGTGGATCTAAATCGCCGCGTCTTCTTGCATTCCTATGAACCCGAACTTGACCCGAACGGTGCCGGACTTGAGACGATCCTGACCGCACCGGTCGTGGTCGCCCAATGGATCAATCATCAGTACTACTTTTCAGCGCTGCACCCGGAAACATTCGGTGCGGGCACTAAAACGATCCACAATGCAATCGGCACCATCGGGGTCTTCAGCGGTCAGGGCGGCGACCTGCGACGCGGATTGCCATGGCAGTCGGTCGGAATCGGTGACCAACTCATTCACGAACCTATGCGCCTCGCCGTCGTTGTTCAGGCTCCGCTAGATCTGATAGCGCGGATTGTCAACGGGAACGCTGTACTGCGGACACTCTTTGACAATGGCTGGATCACCCTTACTGGCCGCGCCACCGCTGAGGAGCCCTGGTCCCGCTATGGACCCGACGGTTGGTCCGTACAAATCGACACCGCAGCCGCTGCGACCACTGAAGGAGCAATGCTATGAACAACTTGACCAAAATGACCCGCATCGAAGTAGTAATTTCTGGACGAGATGCACCACCGATCCGCGATCTGATCACCTCCGCCGGTGCTACCGGCTATACGTCAGTGTCGGGAGTCTCTGGCATCGGCCATCACGGAGCGCACTCCGGAGCGTTACTTTTCAATGAGTACGACACGCTCACCATGCTCATCACCGTTCTCCCGCCCGAGAGCGCACCGGAATTAATCGATGCGATACGTGAACTACTCCAAGGCCGAGCAGGTGTCATGTTTGTCAACGAGACCTACGTCAGCAGGCCCGAATACTTCCGCTGAGGTAGGTCGGATCTCATCCGATTGGCGGGTGACGTCGGGTCCATTCGTGGCGTGCTAGGTCAACACGACGCTGATGTGATGGGCACAGTTACGGGCATCTTCGAGAGGTTGGCGTGTCCCGTGTACGTCAGTCGCACGTGCGACGATCACAGCCGCGCCCGTCGATTCAGCCGAGCCATGGAATTCAAACCGTTGCCAGGAGTGCTGTTCGCGAACCGATATGTCTGCGGGATGCCAGGTGCAACCGTCGTCGAGGCTGATCTCAACCGCAGCGACGTCGTCCTCGGCCCACGCCCAGCCCCAGGCGTGCACGGCCGCGCGATCGACGCGTTCGTTCTGACGTGGCGAGACGATGATCGAGTCCGGCGCAATCGCCCAGACAGGTTTGTGCTGCGGGGTACCGTCCGCCGGGGAGGAGATCGGGTCGTTATAGAGCTCGCTGGCGAACAGACCCGAGGCGCGGTGGTCGGCGGCTACGAGCCGGCACAGCCATTTGACTGAGTTCGTTCCATAAAAGCCTGGGATGAGCAAGCGCAGCGGGAATCCATGTTCGGGCGTCAACGGCTCGCCGTTGACTTCGTATGCGAGCAGTACGCCGCCGCGCTGAACGCGCTCGATTGGTAGGTCTTTGACGTAGTAGTCGGCCGACCAATTCGCGTAGCTGCCATGATCGGGCGCGAAGGACCAGATATGCGAGGTCCGCGCATCTAGGCCGACGCTATCGAGCACTTCAGCCAGATCCGCGCCGGCCCAGATAGCGTTCGAGGCATTGTGGGTATTGATCCGCGGATTGTCCGGGAAGCCGCCGCACTGCAATACCGACTGAACCTCGTGCTTGGGAAAGGCGTGCACGTCGTCAATGCTCAGTGCGCTCTCGTGGTCGACTAGGCCGTCGATCGCAAGTCGCCAGCTGGCCAGATCGACGCGCGCGTTGCCGAAATGCGAAAGCACAAAGTGATCGGCCGTGGGCGTGATCCTCGTGACTAGTTCGTGCACTGGTCGTCGATGGCGGAATGTCGTGTCCGGGTCCATATAGCTCGTTGGCCGCCACTGCTCGTCTGCGTGATTGCTGCTCACGGCGTCCCCCATTACGGCTCAGAATCTTTAGGTGTCCGAATCGTCAACCTAATCCCCACAAAGGTCAACAGACCGGTCTAGTCGTTGCGCTGAGAATCTCGAAAGCGGCCCACGGCCGCACGAAGCCGCACCCCACGGGCGCGGTCGTTTAACACTTGCTACATGACCCCGCAAACGACACTGAATAAACAGCCTCCTCCCCAATCTTAGGTTGAGCCTTCTAGCCCGTCAGGTTCGCCGGTCTGGCAGCTCGATAAGCGCTTCGCCGACTGCGACGACATCGGTATTCTGGTTTTGTAC
>JBDTCL010000431.1:0-12474 GCA_039923595.1 Antricoccus sp.
AGTTTGAGCTGACCGGCAAGATCCGTTGACCGAGCGACCTGGGGGCCGGGGCTGCGCGTTTCACTGCTGCCGACGAGACCTCCCTTGGGCAAAGTGAAAAGGCTCGGCACGATGAGCCCGCCGACCAATGCGACGATGCACGCAGCTGCGGTGCCGGTAACGCCGGCGAACGCGCCAAGCTGACCGGCCTGCTGTGTCTTTTGTCGTTGCAGTACCCGCGCGGCGATCACTAGCGTGAAGTAGGTAATTGCGGCAAGTGCGACATATGGCGCGCTGATCGTCCTCTTATCGACGGCCGTTGCGATCGCGAATAGTGCGAGAAGCGCGAGTCCGGCCATCGCGGGACGATTGGTAAAAGCGCATTCGTCGACGAGCACAGCGATCGGCAACGTGGAAATGGTAAGCAGAAATGTCGTTCCCGCAGTGGGAATGATTGGTGCGACCTTATTTTGGGCAGTGGCGGTGCCTTCACTGATGAGCTGCCCCAGCGTGTGAAATGAATCAGTGGTCGGGATGAACCCGAATAGTGATGAATGATGGGTGAACAACACCAGGATTAGTCCGACGCCGAAGAGCAGTTGCACAACTACGGTTGCGCGCGTTAGCGCGGGGATCGCTCGACAAGTGATTCCGATGATGCCTACGAGCGCAATGACGAGCAGCGGAGCGATGATCCAGGCGGCACTGAGGAAGAGCGAATTGAAGGTCCAGGTCGTGGCTGCGGTCGCTGCTGCGGCGAGGATGCTCAGCAGGGCATCGGACCGTGCAGCCTTCACGCTGACACGCGATCTAGCACCGCCGAAAGCGACTGTTCGTTGCTCACGCAGTACGTGCTCCACCCACCTGCGACGAATCGTTCGCCCTGCGCAGAGCGCGGTTGACCGATCGTTGCCAAGATTGCGATCGCATCTTTAGCAAGCGAACCGGACGGGGCAGTGAAAGGGACTTCAGCCTCGTCGTGGGTAAGCAGAAAACAGGTTCCACCAGAGGCTCCCGTTGTGAGAGAGAGTGCATTAGCTGGTGTCATATCAATCAGTGCGAGTGCCTGCAGTAATCGGGTGGCAGTCCAGCCGGTATCTGGACGAGGCAGTATGCCGCTGGAGGTCACTATCGTCAGATCGAAACCTAGCTGGCAAAGTCGAACTCCGACTGAGGCACCCATACTGAGGGTTTGTTCGAATGACATCCGATTGTGCGATCTTCTGCGATCGTCTATGACGATTATCGCTGCGCGTGCACGATGTTGCTCATCTTGTCGCACCACAAGCTTGCCCAGCCGTGCAGATGTTCGCCAATGTACCCGGCGCAACCCATCGGTCGGTTGATGATCGCGCAGGACTACGTCATAATCAGTCGATTGGGCAAGTGTGCTCTGGCTAAATCGATCACCGATACCACCTTGGTGAACGATGCCATTTAGTACAACTGGTTCTACGTAGGGCAGCCCAAGCAGTTCAGCGGACTCGGTTCCGACTATTTGAATGCTGCATAGCCCGAGTAGGTCGGTAACCTCGACCGACAACGGCCCGAGATGTTGCCAGCCACGAGTGCTCACGCGATAGTCGTAACGAAGTGAGCGCCGCTGGACTCGTCGTCCGGGAATCATAAAATTGGGATTAGCATTCTCTCGCGCTGTTATCTGGTCCACACACATCAGTGGAGGTGCAGCCAATCGCCCTCGGAAGTCCACGTCGATAATCACCGCGACATCGGTGCCGACGGATGCTTCGTTGAGGGCGAGCTGGTGAACGGTGCGAACCTTGAGGTTGACAATTGCCAGCCAAATCCAGCACAGCGCGACCACAACGATTGCGATCACTGCGATCGACAGTAGGTTTACCTCGCCAAGTAACAGGGCACCAAATCCGGTCGCTAACCCGGCGGCAAGGACGCTGCTGCCGCGAACGGTCAGTGAGGGAAGTTGCATGGGCGTGCGATTCAGGGTGCTACACGTGGAATAGCGACCGTACGCAACGCACTGTCGAGGACCGCTTCAGCAGATTGCTCGCGACTGGTCGAACCGGACATTAGCAGGCGGTGTGACCACACCACACGTACCAAATTCTGTACGTCATCGGGGATGACAAAATCGCGCTCGGCCAGTGCCGCGGTGACTTTTGCCGCTCTCAATAGTTGCAAGGATGCGCGCGGGGAGGCGCCCAGACGAATTGCCGGATGTTTGCGGGTGAAATTGGCCAATTCCACCACATAACGCCGAATTCCTTCGGCGACGTAGACGCCGCGAACGACATCCGCCAGCTCGGCGATGCGCGTGACAGTGGTCGCCGGTGCGATGTCGCGCAGTGGATCGCGAGCATGCGTATCGAGCATCGCCATTTCGGACTCAGGCGACGGATAGCCCATTTCAATCTGTGCCATGAAGCGATCGCGCTGGGCTTCAGGCAACGGGAAAGTACCTTCCATCTCGATCGGGTTGGCGGTGGCGATCACCATGAACGGATTGGGCAGATCGTAGGTGCGCCCATCGTGGGTTACTTGCTGCTCCTCCATCGCCTCCAACAGCGCCGATTGGGTTTTTGGTGAAGCGCGATTGATTTCGTCACCGACCACGATATGAGAGAAGATCGGACCCGGTTTGAAACTGAACTCGCCATGCTGCTGGTCGTAAATCGACACCCCGGTCAGGTCGGAGGGCAGTAGATCTGGGGTGAATTGGATGCGATGGAATGATCCCTCGATTGCACCGGCGAGCGCCCGGGCGAGCTTGGTCTTACCTACCCCCGGAACGTCCTCGATGAGTACATGCCCGCCGCAAAGTAGCGCGATCAACGCGATCTCGATGGCTTCTTTTTTGCCCTCGATCACGGAGCTAATCACGGCGCTGACCTCATCGACCTCGCGGCGTACATCCGCGACAGTGAGGTGTCCTACGGTCGCAATGCTCGTATCGGTCACGAATTCTCCTGGCGCAGTTCTGCGAACACGTTGGCTGGTTCGAACGAAGTAGCTACTCGAGCCTATCGAGTTTTGGCGTGGCGCGGCGCGTGTGTGCGCACGTATTTCGACGGCCACTCAACTGCCGAGTTGATGCGAGGTGATTTCTCCCCACTTCGCACCCCGCCGCTGACGTGCGGGCCCTGTATTACGCATTTGCCGTGGTCAGAAGGTCAAATGGCTCAACAATTAGGCGTCCCTTGTTCTCCAATTGGAACCGGACGCGGCGACTAGTAGATCCATAGCGGCGCGGTTTGGGGGGAAAGTTGGGGAAAGAATCTCAATCTTGGCGCGAAATTCGATGATGGTGGGGTAATGTGGGGAAACTGCAAACACGACAGCGCAGAAAGGTGGCGTCGGATGTTCTTCGGCGACTTCTATCCGCGCATGGACGACAAGGGTCGGTTGGCGTTGCCGGCAAAGTTTCGCGACACGTTAGGGGCGGGCATGGTGATCACCAAGGCGCAAGAAGGTTGCCTCTCAGTGTTCCCACGCTCTCAATTCGAACGGATTGCTGAACGACTCGACGGCGCAGGTATGACAAATCCTGCGGTTCGCAACTACACCCGTCAACTATTCGGCGCGGCCGACGATCAGACTCCGGATAAGCAGGGTCGCATCGTGATCAAAGCAGCGCTGCGCGAGTTTGCGGGCCTGCAGCACGACTGCGTCGTACTTGGCGTTAACACTCATGTCGAAATTTGGGATGCGCAAGTACATCGGTCCCATAGCGCGGATGTAGCCCAAACTTTTGTCGGACCGAATTCAGACCTACCACCCATTTGATCTCGATTTTTTCCAGACCGCACGTGTGATGCGGCCTCCCCCCGACGAACACCCTGACGCAACTTCCCCTGTGCCAGGTCGTCCGACGGGCGGGGACCGGACCACACGAACGGCGTTCCATCCTTGCGTAGTACTGACCACCGCAAAATAGCCGCTACAGAACCGCATGGGGGAGGAGAATCGTGATGGTCAATCCGGCTAGCCATGTACCGGTTTTGCTCGATCGAGTCCTCGAACTACTGCAGCCAGCCTTAGCCCGCGATGGTGCCGTGGTCCTCGA
This sequence comes from Antricoccus sp., assembly GCA_039923595.1. GTDB lineage: Bacteria > Actinomycetota > Actinomycetes > Mycobacteriales > Antricoccaceae > Antricoccus. The sequence goes on from JBDTCL010000431.1 coordinate 4,022, forward strand.
CGCGACGCTAGGACTGGGCGGCCACAGCGAAGCGATGCTGCGCGCTCATCCTGGATTGCGATTGGTCGGACTTGACCGCGACCCAGCTGCGCTGGAACTCAGCGCGACCAGGCTTGCCCCTTTTTCCGACCGTATCGATCTAGTGCATGCCGTCTACGACGACTTGGGCGAAGCCCTCGAAGAGTTGCAGATCGGCGCAGTTGCGGCCATCTTATTCGACTTAGGTGTCTCGTCCATGCAATTGGACCAGGCTGATCGAGGCTTCGCCTACGCACAAGATGCACCTCTGGATATGCGGATGGATCAATCGAGCGGCATCACGGCGCAGCACGTGATCGATACATATTCCCTTCAGGAGCTGACCCGGATCATCGGCGCCTATGGCGAAGAGCGGTTCGCTCGTCGGGTCGCTTCGGCGATCATCACCCGCCGAGAGCGCGGCCCATTGACATCATCACGAGAGCTGGCAGAAATCGTCCGCACCGCGATTCCCGCAGCCACCCGCAAGACCGGAGGGCATCCGGCGAAGCGCACCTTCCAGGCCCTGCGAATTGAGGTCAACACCGAATTGACCGTCCTCGAGCGCGCGATCCCCGAAGCGCTTGGGCGGCTCGCTGTCGGGGGGCGCATGGTGGTGCTCAGTTATCACTCGCTCGAGGACCGGATCGTAAAACGCGCGATCACCAACCTCGCGACCGATCACACCCCGCTCGACCTTCCTTTCATGCTCGAGTCCGCGAGCCCCCAAGTAGTCACACTCGTGCGGGGCGCGCACAAGGCCACTAGGGCCGAGATCGATATCAATCCGCGAAGTGCGTCGGTGCGGCTGCGCGCCGTCGAACGAATTCGGGAGGCTGCGTGAGCACGACCTTTGGTGCCGCAACGACGATCCGTAAGCGTAAAACCCGTGACCGGCCGACTGGTCCTGCAGGCGGACGATATACCGCGGCGCGCAGGCAGGCGCGGGACTCGGCCCGCCAGCGCTCGATCAAAAGCCAGTTAAAGATGGCGAACCTGCTGCTGAGCAAGGATGCGATCGCCAAAGCGCGGTCAGCTCGGTGGCCGTTCCTCGCGCTATTTGCCACGATCGCCGCTGCTGCGGTGATCGCGCTGCTGATGCTCAACACGGCGACTGTGCAATCATCATTTGCTCAGAAGAAGCTCAATAGCCAGCTCACTGATCTGACAGTCACTGAGCAGAAACTCCAGGGCGAAGTCACGGCCAAAGACTCATCCGCAGCGATAGCAAAGCAGGCCACACAACTGGGCATGACCGCGGGCACTCAACCGGGGTACCTGGTGATCAACCCTGACGGCAGCTCCAGTTTTGTTGAACCGAAACCGCAAAAGACTCCCGTTGGCACTTCAAACGCCGCAGCTACGCCCCCGGTGGCCGCCGCCGGTGACCCAGAGAATCCTGCTGCTGCCGCCGCTTCTGCTTCGGCTGCTGCTGCTGCCGCCGCCGCGCAGGCCCCAGCGCCCGCTCCAGCCCCAGCACCGGCCGCTCCTGTTCCGGCGCCCGCACCTGTCCCAGCACCAGCCGCTCCTGTTCCGACGCCCGCACCTGTCCCAGCACCAGGAGTGACCCAGTGACCAGTAACCGAAAGCCACCACGTCGAGACGCCCGAGGTGGCTCCCGACCTTCGGGGACTCGTTCATCTGGCAGCCGGGAGGCTCGTCGAATCAAGCTCGGTGCGCCAACGAAACGTATCAATGCCTCATTGATATTCGGCTGCGTATTATTGCTCGTGATTGGTGGCCGATTGTTGCAGTTGCAGTTCCTCGATGGCACTGCTTATGCCGCAGCAGGGGAACAGGGGCGTCTGCAGACCACCGTGCTAGACGCGCCGCGCGGTCAGATTCTCGACGCCCAAGGCCGGCCACTGGCCTACAGCGTTGAATCCCGACTCGTTGCAGCCGATCCCACGCTGATCGAGCCGGGCGATCGTCCGGCACTTGCGACCCTTCTGGCTGCGAAGTTCGGGATGCCCTACCAGCAGGCGATGTTGGCGATCATGGCAAAGGGCCGGTATTCGGTGATCGCGCGTGAGGCCGACCCGGAGGCCACAAAGCAGGTCCTGAACGCGCAAATTAACGACCATTCGGTCGTCGGAATTGTCGCGACACCCACCCAAAAGCGAGTGTATCCGGGTGGTTCAGTCGGCGCTGAGGTTGTTGGTTTCGTCAACCAGGATGGAGTTGGCAAGGCCGGCATCGAGGCTTCGATGCAAAGCAAGCTCAACGGAGTCAACGGCCAAATGGTGTATCAACGCGCCCCTGATGGAACGGTGATCCCCTCCGGTGTCCAAAAGCAAACCGCCGCCGTTGCGGGCTCAAATATCGAGCTGACCATTGATTCCGATTTGCAGTACATCACCCAGAGCGCAGTCGACGCATTCCAAGCGAGCACCGGAGCAGCTGGGGTGAGTGTCGTCGTGCTGAACGCCAAAACCGGCCAGGTAGCGGCAATGTACGGGACGCCGGGCTACAACTCGAGCGATCCTGGAAGCGCTGCACCCGGGGACCTGAGCAATCCCACTGTGTCCGACGTGCTCGAACCCGGCTCGATCAACAAAGTGACGACATTCGGTCCCGCTCTCGAGACCGGCGTCGTTACGCCCACAACAGTGGTCACGGTGCCGGGCGAAATTAAAATTGCCGATATCACCGTGCACGACGCATGGGTCCATAGCGACGTGAATTACACCGCCACTGGAATTCTTGCCGTGTCCAGCAACGTCGGCACGCTCATGATCAATGAGAAGCTCAGCACTAATCTCTTTTACAGCTACCTCAAGAAATACGGCCTGGGAAGCAAAACTGGAATTGAGCTACCGGGGGAAAGCCCGGGGATTCTGGTGCCGCCCGATCAATGGAGTGGTAGTCAAAAGGGCAATATTCCGATCGGCCAGGGAATTTCGATGACGCCGCTGCAGATGGCCTCGATGTATCAGGCGATCGCCAACGATGGGGTTCGTGTAGCACCGCGAATTGTCAAGGACGTGATTTCGGCAACCGGCACCAAGACAACGCCGAGTGCGCCACCGAAGACGCAAGTGCTTTCGGCGAACACGGCAAGTCAGTTGCGTTCGATGCTCGAAGCAGTGGCCGGGCCGGGTGGCACAGCGAAGACGGCCAATATCAGCGGTTATCGGATCGGAGGGAAAACCGGTACCGGTCAACGGCCAAATCCGGCCTGTAATTGTTACGCGGGAGGCGGTTACTACCACACGTTCGTCGGTATGGCGCCCCTGGAGAACCCGCAGTACGTCATCTCAATTGCTGTTGATGATCCGAATGTCGTGGTGCAAGGCGGCGCCACGCCGCTCTTCAGCACCCTGATGAGTCAGATTTTGCAGACCAAGGGTATTGCTCCATCGGGACAACCGTCGCCGACCTACCAACTCACTGCCAACTAGAGTTCTTGGTCGTGAGGCAGCGGCAGATCCTTCGTCCCACCGGGGTGCAACCGGTCACGCTCGCGAGCTTGGCCGCGATCGCCGGTAGCACCATCGACTCACGATCTGGTGCGCTCACCGTTACCGGGCTTAGCAATCGGTCTCTTGAAATCATTGCTGGTGATCTTTATGCGGCGGTGCCTGGCACCCGCACGCATGGCGCTCGATTTGCCATCGAAGCGCAGGCCGCGGGTGCGCGGGCCGTGCTGACGGATGAGCCCGGTAGCGTGCTCGCCGCTGCGGTGAACATTCCGATTCTTGTGGTCGATGATGTCGCAGCTGTGCTTGGTGCCGTCGCCGCCGAGGTATACGGGCATCCGGTTGATCAGTTGACCATTTTGGGCGTCACCGCGACGAGTGGCAAGACCACTACGGCATACCTGATCCGGGCTGGACTCACCGCGGCGGGCGTCACGAGCGGACTTTTGGGCACAATCGAAACGATTATCGGCGATCAAGTGATCGCGCATGTGCCAGGCAGTAGCTTCACCACCCCCGAAGCGCCTGACCTGCATGCGCTGCTCGCTGTCATGGTGCAAAGAGGGCTGACCCATGTCGTGATGGAGGTTTCTAGTCACGCATTGCACATTGGCCGGGTGAGCGCAGTTCGGTACGCCGTAGCTGGTTTCGGCAATCTATCTCAAGACCATCTTGATTTTCACCACAGTATGGAGGAATACTTCGCGGCCAAAGCGAAATTGTTTGATGGTCGTGCAGCCCGTCATGTGGTGAATATCGATGACCCGTACGGCGTCCGGATCGCTGATATTGCCCCTGAGCGGACGATCACAATTTCACCTAGTGGTGCGGCAGCGGATTGGCGCGCGAATCAAACCCGTGTCCAGTCTGCCCGACATCTAGCCTTCGAAGCGGTCGCGCCGTATGGTGACCGCCTCGAGGTCGAACTCCAGCTGGCGGGTTCGTTCAACATCGCAAATGCGTTGATGGCGATGGCGATGCTTGAGGTTGTGGGTATCCCGGCGCAGATTGCGGCCGTTGGATTCAGCGTGGTGGCAGTTCCTGGCCGGATGCAGTTAATTGATCAAGGCCAGGATTTCCTCGCGGTGGTGGATTATGCGCACAAACCGGCCGCTGTGCAGGCCGCTCTTGGCGCGCTTCGCTCTCAAACTCAAGGCAAACTGATTCTGGTCCTTGGTTGTGGCGGCGATCGTGATCGCGCCAAGCGCGCGATCATGGGTGCCGTCGGTGCCCGAATGGCCGACCTGATGTTTGTGACCGACGATAATCCGCGCACGGAGGATCCTGCCATGATTCGGGCCGCCATGCTCGCCGGTGCTTTTGATGTCGTCGCCGACGAGCGCGCAGAGGTGCGCGAAATCGGCGATCGGGACAAGGCGATTAGAAGTGCGGTGCTAGCAGCAACTGCCGGCGACGTCGTACTGGTGGCCGGCAAGGGCCATGAACATGGACAGTATGTCGGCAACGAGGTACTGGAATTTGACGACGTGGAACGGCTCACTGCAGCGATCGCGCTGCGCTCGCCTCATCGCGGACCATCAGTATGAGTGTGTTGCGGCTTGTCGTCCTATCGTTACCGAGGCAATCGTACGACGCCCACTACGGTAGAAATCGTCAGCTAACCAACAGCAAACAGGGGGGCGACCAATGTCGGTAATGATCGCTGCCGCGGTCGCCCTATTTTTCTCCCTGCTGATCACACCGTTTTTCATCAAATTTCTGCGCCGGCGCGCGTACGGACAGCAGGTTCGCGACGATGGACCGCAGACGCACTTGATAAAGCAAGGCACGCCCACGATGGGCGGCGTCATCATTGTCAGTGGAACCGTGCTCGGCTACGGCGTTGCACATCTGTTTCTGCTCGACGTGCCCGGTCGTGCCCCGAGTGCCTCTGGCTTGCTTGTGTTGTATTTGATGGTGGGCCTCGGTCTCGTAGGATTCCTCGATGACTACATCAAGATCGCCAAGCAACGCAGCCTCGGGCTGAACAAGACCGGCAAAATCCTCGGTCAACTCTTCGTCGGTGTGTCCTTCGCTATTATGGCGCTGAAGTTCAATGGCAAAGGAATCACACCGGCCTCGGTGAATCTGTCGTTCGTTCGAGATATCGCGCTGACGCTGGGAGCCGTCGGCTTTGTCATCTTCGCCGTCCTGCTAATAGCGGGTTTCTCGAATGCAACCAATCTGACTGATGGTCTTGATGGTTTGGCAGCGGGCACCTCGGCGATGGTGTTTGGGTCCTACCTGGTGATTTCCTTTTGGCAGTTCAATCACCAATGTCTTCGCGCTGCAACGCCGGGGTGTTACGAGGTTCGTGACCCATTGGATCTCACGTTGCTCACGGCGGCGGCGATGGGGGCATGCTTCGGGTTTCTGTGGTGGAACGCCAATCCTGCGCGGATCTACATGGGCGATACCGGTTCACTAGCGCTTGGCGGTGCGATGGCGGGGCTTGCGATCGTCACCAAGACCGAGCTCTTGCTATTTGTCATCGGCGGTCTTTTTGTGACCATTACCCTTTCGGTGGCAATCCAAATCGTCTTCTTCAAACTCACCAAGCGACGAGTCTTTCGAATGGCCCCCTTACATCATCATTTTGAACTTGCTGGTTGGACGGAGATGACCGTCGTTGTCAGATTTTGGATCGTGACCGGTCTAGCAGTTGCGTTAGGCCTGGGACTGTTCTACGCCGATTGGTTGAGCCACACCAATCTGAGTCAATGACCAGCTACCGCAACCGAAAAATTATCGTCGCGGGCGGTGGCGCCTCGGGTGCCAGCGCGGCGCTTGTTTTGGCCGGTTTGGGCGCCTCAGTCGCAATTGCTGATGCTCGAGCGTTGGTATTTTCTGCAGATCTCGCTGCGGCCCACGTGCGCTACGCGGGCGATCTCACGGCCGCACCGTCCGATACCGACTTGATCGTCACCTCGCCAGGGTGGCGCCCGGATAACCCATTGCTCGTCGATGCGGCCCGCAAGTCGATCCCGGTGATCGGTGAGGTTGAGCTCGCGTGGGCGCTTCGCGACCCGGGCGTTCCTTGGCTCGCGGTGACAGGCACGAACGGCAAGACCACCACCGTCGGCATGCTCACCCAGATATTGCGTGCGGCCGGCCTGCAGGTCGCAGAAGTCGGCAATGTTGGCCCGCCGATTGTGCGCGCGGCGACTGATCGAACGACTGGATTCGAAGCTTTTTCTGTCGAATTGTCCAGCTTTCAGTTGCATTGGGCGCCCTCGGTGCAACCAGCGGTGGGCGCGATCCTCAATCTCGCTACTGATCATCTGGACTGGCATGGATCGGTGCAGGCGTATGGAGGCGACAAAGCGCGCATCTTCGGCGGTCCGATCAATGTCTACAACGCACAAGATCCTGCTGTGGTGGATCTGGCCCGAAAGTTTGCGACCGGCAAAGCCGTTGCATTCACCACCTCTTCGCCCGATTCTGGACAGGTGGGTATTCGCGATGGACTGATCGTCGATCGGGCATATAGCGATGGCCAACCATTGGTCCGGCTCGAGGCGCTGCAGGTGGTGGGAGTGCATAATCACGCTAACGCTGCGGCCGCGGCCGCGGTCGCGCTCGGCGACGCGCGCGTCACACCGAATGCAGTGCGCGACGGCTTGCTGGCCTATCAGCCTGGCGCGCACCGCAATTGCCTTGTTGCCCAATTGAGCGTTCGGCCCGGGTCGCGGATTGATTTCGTCGACGACAGCAAGGCGACAAACGCCCACGCAGCAGCGGCGTCGTTAAGTGCATACCAGCAGATCGTATGGATTGCCGGTGGCTTGATGAAGGGCGCTACGGTACAGGACATAGCCCCGTTAATCCGCAATTCTCGCGATCGTCTCGCGGGAGTCGTGTTGATGGGCGTCGACCAGGCCGTGATTAGCGAGGCGTTGCGCCGACACGCGCCAAATGTACCCACGGAGCGGCTGTCCAGCGACGACGATAGGGGAATGCCGCGGGCAGTGGCTTTAGCTCACCGTCTCGCGGCTGCGGCGTTGGATTCGGCGCCGGGTGTGGTGACGGTGCTGCTTGCTCCCGCGGCTGCATCGATGGACATGTTCATCGACTACGCAGATCGCGGGGACAAGTTCATCGACGCGGCGCGCGTGGTAGCGACAGCACGATAAAGACCACCGGCTTGCTGGTGTAGATCGAAAGGGGGACGATGCGAGCGCTCGATCGGACCGCATCGTCGTCAGTACGTAAGTCCGCCGCAGAGTTACGCGGATTCTTCAGCAAGCCAATGACATCGTTTTATCTGGTCGTAATGATCACGCTCGCGCTGGTGTGTTTCGGGTTAGTGATGATGGCCTCGGCATCGGCGGTCGACTCCATCCAAACTCATGGGTCGCCGTATTACCTCTTCGAGCGGCAGCTGCTCTGGGCCGTAGTCGGGTTGGTCATGATGGTCATCGCGATGAAGGTGCCCGTAGCGTTTTTCCGCAAACTCGCCGGACCACTGATGATCATGGCGATTGTTATGCTGATGCTCGTACTTGTTCCAGGTATCGGCGTCGAAATCTATGGCGGTCGCCGCTGGTACGCCATAGGCAGCTCGGTTCAGATGCAACCGTCGGAAATCGGCAAGGTCGCGTACCTGTTGTGGGGTGCGCACGTCCTGGTCCGACGCGGGAAGTTGATCAACACCTGGCGTGGCCTGATGCTGCCGCTGCTGCCCGGTTTGATGCTTCTCGCCGGTTTGGTAGTCATCGAACCAGATCTTGGCACGACCTTGACTTATCTGATTATTTTCTTAGCGCTGCTGTGGACTGTGGGCTGTCCGATACGGCTATTTACGTTGCTCGGCGCTGTTATCGTGGGGGCCGCTGGCTTGCTGATCTGGGCTGAGCCTTATCGCCTCGCGCGCGTCACGTCGTTTCTCGATCCAATGGCTGATCCTTTAGGAAGAGGCCATCAAGCACTGCAGTCACTTTATGCCCTCGGCACCGGTGGTCTGACCGGAGTGGGCTTGGGAAATAGTCGCTCCAAGTGGGGGGCGCTGCCAAATGG
>JBDTCL010000432.1:0-4709 GCA_039923595.1 Antricoccus sp.
ATACCCAGCAGACATTGATCCACAATGGGCTTCGGGACCGCATCGTCGTGCAAGTCGATGGCCAGATGAAGACCGGTCGCGACGTAATCATCGGAGCACTTCTTGGTGCTGAAGAGTTCGGGTTCGCGACCGCACCATTGGTGGTGCAAGGCTGCATCATGATGCGGGTATGCCACCTCGATACCTGCCCAGTGGGCATTGCGACTCAAAATCCGATCCTGCGGGCGAAGTACACCGGCAAGCCCGAGTTTATTGAGACGTTCTTTCTCTACCTTGCCGAAGAAGTCCGAGAATACCTCGCAGAGCTCGGATTTCGCTCCATCGATGAAGCTGTCGGTCACGTCGACGCCCTTGATACGACCGAAGCAACGGAGTTTTGGAAGGCCTCTGGACTTGATCTATCGTCGATCTTGCGCGGTGCGAATCGATCATCAGAAGTGCCATTACGCCAGATGCGCAAGCAAGATCATGGCCTGGACGTAGCATTGGACCGCGAACTGATCCAGCTGGCGAATGCGGCCTTGGAACGCAAGGAATCGGTCCGTATCGACGTGCCGGTGCGCAACGTTAACCGCACGGTCGGCACCATGCTCGGCTCAGAGGTGACGCGTCGATTCGGACCGGCCGGACTACCAGAGGGCACCATCGACATCACACTGCGTGGTTCGGCGGGCCAATCTCTCGGCGCGTTTCTGCCGTACGGAATCACCATCAGGCTTTATGGCGATGCTAACGATGGTGTGGGTAAAGGTCTGTCGGGTGGCCAGATCGTGGTGCGGCCGGATGCGAAAGCGCAGTTCGTCGCTGAGGAGAACATCATTGCCGGCAATGTGCTTGGCTTTGGCGCCACCCGAGGTGAAATCTTCGTGCGCGGTGAAGTCGGTGAACGATGCTGTGTTCGTAATTCTGGTGCGACTGTCGTGGTCGAGGGCGTCGGCGATCACGCATGCGAATATATGACCGGAGGGCGCGTGGTCATCCTTGGGCCCACCGGTCGCAATCTCGCAGCTGGAATGAGCGGTGGCATTGCCTACGTCCTCGATCTGGACGAATCGGTTGTCAACGGTGACATGGTCGAGATCGAGAAGCTGTCTGCTGATGACGATCAGTGGCTGCAGCGTGTCGTCAGAGCACATGCCGACGTGACCGATAGCGCTGTGGCCAAAGGTTTGCTTGCCGATTGGCCGCGCCGGGCGGCAGCGTTCAGCAAGATAATGCCGCGGGACTACAAGCGGGTGCTGGAAGCAACCAAACGAGCCCAACAAGAGGATCGAAACGTCGAGGAAGCAATCATGGAGGCATCTCGTGGCTGACCCGCATGGCTTTATGAAGGCGTCCCGCTCGCTGCCGAAGCGCCGGCCGGTCGACGTACGCATCATGGATTGGCGCGAGGTCTACGAAGCATCGCCTGAGTACTCTGCGACCGGGGTACGCGAGCAGGCTGCGCGATGTATGGACTGCGGCATTCCGTTTTGCCATGGTGGTTGTCCACTCGGCAACCTGATTCCAGAGTGGAACGATCTGGTTCGCCGAGATGACTGGAAAGTTGCCAGTGATCGACTACACGCGACTAATAATTTTCCGGAGTTCACCGGCAGAATATGCCCGGCGCCGTGTGAAGCGGCATGCGTGCTTTCGATCTCCGATCGGCCGGTCACCATCGAACAGATCGAAAAAGAGATCGCTGAACGAGCGTGGTCAGAGGGCTGGCTCGAACCGCAACCGCCACAATCGCTACGTGGCAAATCGGTCGCCATCATCGGGTCGGGTCCAGCCGGACTCGCCGCCGCTCAGCAACTGACTCGGGCTGGCTATGCAGTCACGGTGTACGAAAAGGCAACAAGGCTTGGCGGTTTGCTCCGATTCGGGATCCCTGAGTTCAAGATGGAAAAGTGGACGATCGATCGTCGGACGGATCAGATGTCGGGCGAAGGAACGCAGTTTGTGACCTCCTGCAATGTCGGTGTGGATATGACCGCTGATCAACTGCGTAGCCAGCACGATGCAGTGCTCATCGCGGTGGGAGCAGAGCAGAGCAGAGTGCCTGATGCCGTGGGAAGCTCTGCCCCCGGCGTTCACTTAGCAATGGATTACCTGGTCCCCGCTAACAAGGTAGTCGGTGGCGAACTCGATCAGTCTTCGATCGATGCCCAAGGAAAGCATGTGGTGATCGTCGGTGGCGGAGATACCGCTGCTGACTGCCTCGGTACTGCGCATCGTCAGCGTGCTGCCTCGGTAGTGCAGCTAGATATCTATCCGCAGCCACCCGATGAGCGTGACGATGATCGCAGTCCGTGGCCGAGCTGGCCGTGGGTGTTACGCACATATCCCGCCCATGAGGAGGGCGGCGACCGCCAATTTGAGGTGACAGTCGAGGAGTTTGTCATCGGTGATGATGGGCGGGTGCGCGCGGTCCGGTTGCGGCGTGTATCGGTCGAGAAGGATGCCTCCGGTGACCGCATTGTTAACCCCGTCGACGAACCATTCGAGATCCCTTGCGACCTCGCGCTGCTCGCGATTGGATTCGAGGGCGTGGCGCCATCGCCAATTCTCGATCAGCTCGGTATCTCACTTAATCGTGGCCGCATTGATGCAGCAAGCGATTGGAGTGTCGGGCTCCCAGGAGTCTTTGTCGCAGGGGATGCAAAGCGCGGCGCATCGCTGGTTGTATGGGCGATCGCTGAAGGCCGTGCCGCCGCCGCCGCAATTGATGTCTATTTTTCCGGTGCAACGCAGTTGCCCGTACCGGTGCGCTCTGGCAGCAGCGATCTGCGTTAGATGTCGTCGGCTTCAACTGGCGTGATTCGGTCGCCAAACATTTGGGACCATCCGGCTATTTACGAACTGGAGAATCGTGCAGTTGATCCTGACGGACGACTGTGGGCTGCAATGCGCGATCGGCACGACTGGATCTCTCAAGCTGTTCTTGATATCGGCTGCGGCACCGGCTACTACCTACCGAAATTCGCGGCCGATGCCGCTGAGGTAATCGGCGTCGAACCACACCCACCACTGCTGCGCGGCGCGCAATGCAGAATAGCTTCGTCACGGCAAATACGGGTTTTACCCGGAACCGCCCAGAAACTGCCCGTTCCCGATGCATCGATTGATGTAGCGCATGCGCGTTGGTCCTACTTTTTCGGTCCTGGTTGCGAACCCGGACTAGCAGAGCTCAATCGCGTGATGCGCCGCGGTGGCACCGCATTCATCATCGACAATGATCTGACCCGATCCACGTTTGGTCGTTGGTGCAGGCGGGCGTGGCCTTCTTCTCACCCCACCAGGGTCGAGGCGTTCTTCTCCAGTCACGGTTGGAGTCGGACCTCGATTGACATGGGGTGGCGATTTTCCTCTCGCCAGGAATTGGAGTCGGTAGTTCGGATCGAGTTCACCCCCAACTTCGCTGCGCAGTTTATCGCCGAGCACTCCAGTCTCGATGTTGATTATGCGGTCAATCTGTGGCATAAGCAGTGGCCCTGAAAACTCTCTCGTGAGCAACGATGTTCGAGCGCCTTTGACCTAAGAATGCTGTGCGGCGATTCGCCCCGCACGGGTGCTCGACTCTGACCGAACCGTCGATAAGCTCACAACATGCCTCGTAGAGCCAAAATTGTATGCACCCTCGGTCCGGCCACCTCGACCTACGAGCAGATCAAAGCCATCGCTATGGCCGGGATGGATATCGCCCGACTTAATTTCTCCCACGGAACCTATGCCGATCATCGCAGCAGCTATGAGAAAGTGCGTCGAGCCGCGGGAGAATGTGCCCGAGCAATCGGCATTATCGCTGATTTGCAAGGGCCAAAGATCCGACTTGGTACCTTCGCTGATGGTCCGGTGCACTGGACTGCAGGCGACCTCGTCACGATCACGGTCGATGACGTTGAGGGTAATGCCCGCCGCGTCGGAACGACTTACAAACAGATGGCAGAAGATGTCAAAACGGGTGACCGGCTGTTGATCGACGACGGCAATATCGCTGTTGAGTGTGTCTCGGTCGAGGGCAATGATGTCAACGTTGTCGTCCGCGAAGGCGGCGTGGTCAGTGATCACAAGGGTATTTCGCTGCCGAATGTCGCAGTGAGCATTCCGGCGATGTCCGACAAAGATGTGGCGGATTTACGATTCGCTCTCACTCTCGGCGTTGATCTCGTTGCGTTGTCATTCGTGCGCCATGCCAGTGATGTCGATTTAGTACGCGCGATCATGGATGAGCTCAGTATCAAAGTCCCGGTGATTGCCAAGCTGGAGAAGCCCGAAGCAGTGCAGAATCTGGAGGAGATCGTCAGGGCTTTCGATGGGATAATGGTTGCCCGCGGTGATCTCGGGGTAGAGCTGCCTCTCGAGCGGGTGCCGATGGTACAGAAGCTAGCGATCCAATGCGCGCGGGAAAACGCGCGGCCGGTCATTGTCGCCACCCAAATGCTCGAATCAATGATCACCCACTCGCGCCCCACGCGTGCTGAAGCATCCGATGTGGCAAATGCGATCCTCGACGGTGCCGACGCTGTGATGCTCTCCGGCGAGACGAGTGTCGGGAAGTATCCTGTTGAAGCAGTCCGCACGATGGCCCGAATCATCGACACTGTAGAAAGCACCAGCACTCAGGTGCCAGCGCTGAAGCACACTCCCAGGACCCGGTCTGGGGTGATCGCGAAATCAGCCAAAGACGTCGCCGAAAGCTTATCTGCCAAAGCGTTGGTCGCATT
>JBDTCL010000433.1:0-3302 GCA_039923595.1 Antricoccus sp.
GAGTCGACGGCGATCGCACTGAGCCCCGCGCGGCGCAGTTGGCCGACGATTCCAGCTCTGATGTCAAGCCCTGGGGTCCCGGCAGAAGTGGTACAGCCCGATCCGGGCGCGTGTTGCTCAACATCGGCCCGCATCGCTGCGGGCACTTCATAACAAGCACCGCAAATCGCCGGACCGATGAGGGCATTGATGCGCTCGGCACGTGCCCCAAGATCGATCATTGTCCGCACCGTGTCGGCGGCAATATTTAGCCGGGTTCCCGGTCGACCGCTATGCATGACGGCAGCTACGACTGCCTGCTCATCCCACAGGATGACCGGTGCGCAGTCTGCGGCGAGTGCGACCAAAACGAGCCCAGCAGTCGTACTCACCATGGCATCAGCCATCGGCACATCGGCTTCGTATCTGCGATCAATGACTGCGACGGATTTCCCGTGCACTTGTTCCATGAACACTAAATCGGCCGGCTGCACCTGCAGCTGCGCAGCTAGCCGATTCCGGTTGCTGGCGACGGAGTCGCGATTGTCACCAACTCTGCTTCCGAGATTGAACGAATCGTAAGGGGCACTCGAGACCCCGCCGCGACGTGAGGAGAGCACCCGCCGGATACGCGGGTGCTCTCGATCTGACGCTGATGGTTCGGCTGGCACAACCTAGTCCTTCATGAAGTCCGGGATGTCGAGGTCATCATCTAATTCATCGACCGGAAGGGGTCGTCTGGCTCCGACCGGTGCGGCGCTCTGGCCTGGCCGGGCCGATGGCAGTCCGCCGACTTGTGGGCCAGTCGGGCGAACGCCGGGTGCTGCAGCGCGTGTGTCCTGGCGAGCTGCGGGTGGGCGGGCGCCGGAGGCCGGTCGCGCTTCGTTGCCTTGGCGCGATGCTGCGGCAGATGCCGGCAGCGATGGGCTGGCACTGGCGCTGGCAATTTGACCGCTACCTCGACGCTGTTGTGCTGCAGTGACGGTGTCGTCAAAGCCAGCGGCGATGACCGTAATGCGGACCTCATCACCGAGCGCGTCGTCAATGACGGCACCGAAGATAATATTGGCGTCCGGATGGGCCGCATCGGAAATGATTGTTGCAGCCTCGTTGACCTCGAAGAGTCCAAGGTCGCTACCGCCAGACATCGACAAGATCACGCCTTGGGCACCGTCCATCGACGCCTCGAGCAAAGGGCTCGCGATCGCCTGCTGCGCAGCGGAAATGGCCCGATTTTCACCGCGGGCTGAACCGATTCCCATCAATGCCGATCCGGCGCCGGACATTACTGACTTCACGTCGGCGAAATCAAGATTGATTAAACCGGGTGTCGTGATCAGATCGGTGATGCCCTGAACGCCAGAAAGCAACACCTGATCGGCCAGACGGAATGCATCCATCATGGAAATATTTCGGTCGCCTAGTTGCAACAACCGCTCGTTGGGAATGACGATGAGAGTGTCACATTCGTTTCGCAGCTCCTGTATCCCCGCCTCAGCCTGGGTAGAGCGCCGTTTGCCTTCAAAGGTGAACGGCCGAGTCACGACGCCGATCGTCAATGCGCCCAGCTTGCGGGCGATACTCGCCACCACCGGAGCGCCGCCGGTGCCGGTGCCACCGCCCTCGCCTGCGGTCACGAAGACCATGTCCGAGCCTTTGAGAACTTCTTCGATCTCTTCGCGATGATCTTCAGCAGCCTGTCGACCGACCTCAGGATTGGCGCCAGCGCCAAGGCCTTTGGTTGCTTCGCGGCCGACGTCAAGTTTGACGTCCGCGTCGCTCATGAGCAAAGCCTGCGCGTCAGTGTTGATCGCGATGAATTCGACACCCTTAAGGCCGACTTCGATCATCCGGTTCACGGCATTGACGCCGCCGCCGCCGACACCGACGACCTTGATGACTGCGAGGTAATTTG
This sequence comes from Antricoccus sp., assembly GCA_039923595.1. GTDB lineage: Bacteria > Actinomycetota > Actinomycetes > Mycobacteriales > Antricoccaceae > Antricoccus. The sequence goes on from JBDTCL010000433.1 coordinate 1,895, forward strand.
GGGAGGTCATCAGACCTGCCTTCCTGCGATTTGCGAACGGCCACGAACAAGTCTTTTGGCGCCTCGGCTGGCAGTACAAGTAACTCTAGACCTCAAGTAAAGGGTTATAGTTATGTCAACCTGTGCGCTATGAATGAAGGTAGGGCCTCGAGCGCTGCGCCTTCGTCAGGCGCGCCGCGTGTCGCGGCAAATCGCTGATAACGCAGCTGAAAATTTCGCAATCAGGACTTTTGACGCGGCACCCGGCCCATCAAATAAAACTCCGGATTCGGCATCATCGCGCCAAAATGAGCCAATCGATTACTCATCGAGAAGAACGCGGTGATCGATCCCACGTCATAGACATCCTCATCATCTAGACCGTGTGAACGCAGACTTTCAATATCTTCATCAGCGACGGTATTTGGCGCAAGGGTGAGCTTTTCCACCACGGCCATGACCGCGCGCATTCGGTCATCCAGGTCAGCCTTGCGCCAGTCGGTGGCTAACTGATCGGAGATATATGGATTCTTTGATCTGATCCGAGCAATTGCTCCATGAGCGACAACGCAGTACAAACAGTCATTGAGGCCGCTGGAAACGACCACGATCATCTCGCGCTCAGCCTTGGACAAGGCTGGCGTCTCACGATCCATAATCGAATCGTGATACTCAAAGAACGCTCGCATTTCTGCAGGTCTGCGGGTGATCCCGAGCATCACATTCGGGACAAAACCAGACTTTTCCTGCATCTGTTCGGCGCGCGCTCGCAGATCATCCGGTAACTCGTCGATATCTAGAATCGGGAAGCGCTTCGAGATCGACTTATCCATATGTGGCACAACAACCAGCTCCTAATTTTCTCAATCAACTTGCTTCATTGACGGCGCTATATTCCGATTATGTACTACCGTACGGGCGGTTCCATTGACCAAGATGTACCACATCGCTGAGCGACTTGCGGCCGCGCTTGAGCGACTTGGACTTTTTATCCGGTTGCTGGTACCCAATCGAAACCACGCCGATCGGGTGATAGTCAGTGGGTACACCGAAAGAGCTCGCAACCGCCGCAATGCGCTCCGGTGGGATTCCGAAAAAACAGGCGCCGAGCCCCTGATCCACAGCGCTCAGCAACATCAGCAGGGCCGCGAAACCGGTATCGATGTCCCAATAAGGGACCGGCCAACGATGCTCGCCACGATCAGTCCACCCCTTGTCCAGCGCCGCGTACCGATCGAGATAGGCCGACTTGTGTGAGTAACACACAATGAGCAGCGGTGCCCGCCTCATCCCGCGCAACCAATTATCTGCCTCAGCCGGATCGCCGGACTGCGCGGTCGCGGACCAGAATAGGGCACGGTCAGCGGCGGCTTCGAGCACCAGGAAAGCCCACCCTTGCGAGAATCCTGCGCTTGGGGCCCGCACCGCA
>JBDTCL010000434.1:0-4079 GCA_039923595.1 Antricoccus sp.
CCGCCCACACGACGGGCAGGAAACAATTTCTAAACCGCGCTTGCGTAGGTTGAGCGATTCGAGGATTTGCAGGCCAACCTTCACCTCTTCGACAGGCGGTGCCGAAAGCGAGACTCGGATCGTGTCACCGATTCCCTGAGAGAGCAGCGCGCCAAAGGCAACCGCGGATTTGATGGTGCCTTGAAATGCCGGTCCGGCTTCGGTAACCCCGAGGTGCAGCGGATAGTCACACTGCTGCGCCAAAAGTTCGTATGCGCGCACCATGATGACCGGATCGTTGTGCTTCACCGATATCTTAATGTCGCGAAAATCGTGCTCTTCAAACAACGAACATTCCCATAGTGCCGACTCGACAAGTGCCTCGGGAGTCGCTTTGCCGTACTTTTCCATCAGCCGCTTGTCGAGGCTTCCGGCGTTGACCCCGATCCGGATCGGGGTTCCGGCCGCTTTCGCAGCTTTGGCGATCTCCGCTACTTTGTCGTCAAACTTTTTGATGTTGCCTGGATTCACCCGCACCGCGGCACAGCCGGCCTCGATAGCGGCGAAGACATATTTCGGCTGGAAATGAATATCTGCGATCACTGGGATCTGGGACTTTTTAGCGATGATTGGCAAGGCGTCTGCGTCGTCCTGGCTCGGCACCGCTACCCGCACTATTTGACACCCTGAGGCGGTTAACTCCGCGATCTGCTGCAATGTCGCATTGATATCGGAAGTGACTGTCGTTGTCATTGACTGGACCGAGACTGGCGCATCGCCGCCGACCAGCACTCCGCCAACGTCGATCTGTCGACATTTGCGACGAGGTGCGAGGGTCGGCGGTGGTAACTCGGGCATGCCAAGACTTATTGCGGTCATGAATACATATTACGGCGCAACGGTCGGCGATAACCGGTTAGGACAGCGTGATCGGATTGACAATGTCAGCAATCACCAGGAGACCGGAAAACAGGATGAAGGCAGCGGCAACGACATAAGCCAGCGGCATGATGCGCGCCACATCGAATGGTCCGGGCCGCGGCAGCCCGCGGATCCGATAAATACCGTTACGCGCTCCCTCGTACAGCGCACCGGCGATATGCCCGCCATCAAGTGGATACAACGGCACCAGATTGAACAAGAACAGCACCAGATTCAAGCTTGCCAACAGCGACAATAAGTAGGCAATCTTATCAATCACCGGTTCGGGCAGGTTGAAAATTTCACCGGAGATCCGGCCCACGCCGACTAATCCGACAGGTCCGTTAGGGTCTCGCTGCGCCCCAGCGAATGTCGCTTGAATCAGCTGTGGGACCCGTTGCGGGATTTGGACGAGCCGCTGGGCTGTTGTGCTTGCATAGGTCCAGATCGTGCTTGGCACGTCTGCCAGAGACTGAGTGACCAACGGCGTCGTCGGACTGAAGCCGACATAACCCACAGTGACAAACTTTTTGGGATCAGTATCCGAGGCGATCGTGTTCGGCAGCGGGGTCACCGCAAGGGTGAGCTCGTTACCGCCTCGATCGACGACGATATTTAGCTCTTGCTTGGCAGAAACGCGAATCTTCGCCCGCACATCGTCCCAGCTGCCAGCAGCTTGACCGTTCACGCTGATGATTTTGTCGCCCGGCTTTAATCCGGCTTCGGCGGCCGGACTGGCTGGCGGCAACGCGCAGTTTGCCTGCCCAGCGATGCATTCCTTACCTTTTGTATCAATGGGAGTTGCGCAGTCTGTGACAGTAGAGTTGCCGGGTGTCACGCATTGGCTCACCGTGGATACGGTCAGTGACGGAGTGTGCACGCCGATCACGCAGAGCACAATGGCGAAGAATACGAAAGCCAAGATGAGATTCTGAAACGGTCCAGCGAACATCACAATGGCGCGCTGCCACCACGGCTTTGTATAAAACGCGCGAGTATCGTCCCCCGGCTGCAGTTCTAAGAGCGAAGCATCACGTACGTCCGAAACCAGCCGCGCGATCGGTCCGTTCCGTTGCTTCCGTTTTGATGATGAGTGCCCTAGCGGCGGGATCATGCCGATGATCCGGATATAGCCACCCAGGGGGATCGCTTTGATGCCGTGTTCGGTCTCGCCGATCCGCCTTGACCACACTGTCTTGCCGAAACCAACCATAAACTGGCTGACTCGCATATTGAACTTGCGTGCTGCGGTGAAGTGTCCTAGCTCGTGAAACCAAATCGAAAATAGCAACCCAAGAATGAAAAGCACAATGCCCAGAGCAATTAGCATGAGCCGGCTTCCTGGTGCGCAGCGATGATGTTACGAGCCAACGATTTGATCCATCCTTCTAGCTGCACCACTTCGTCATATGATGCGGCGGCGATCGCAAGATCCCGATCGGCCTGAGCAGTGCTAAGCACACGGTCGATGACGCCCACAATATCGGCAAAAGGTAAGTTGCCGCTGATGAACGCCGACATTGCCAGCTCATTCGCCGCGTTGTAAGTGGCCGGAGCCAGGCCACCGATCTTCGCGCAGTCCCGGGCGAGGCGGACGGCGGGGAAAACCGCATCGTCAAGTGGCTCAAAGCTCCAGTGCTGCGCTGCGGTGAAATCCACGGGAGCGGTCGATGCGGGCACCCGGTTGGGCCAGCCCAACGCCAAAGCGATGGGCAGTCGCATATCCGGCGGCGAGCACTGCGCAATGGTGGAACCGTCAAAGAATTCAATCATCGAGTGCACGATCGATTGCGGATGCACTGTCACCACAATGTCCTCAGGTGCGACACCAAATAGCAGGTGCGCCTCAATAAGCTCTAGACCCTTATTGACGAGCGTTGCGCTATTAATGGTGTTCGACGGACCCATCGCCCACGTGGGGTGCGCCAATGCCTGTTCCAAGGTGACCGATTGCAATTGTTCGGTGCTAAAACCGCGAAATGGTCCCCCACTTGCGGTCAGGATGATTTTGCGCACCTCATCTTGACGTCCAGATCGTAAACACTGCGCCATTGCTGAATGCTCGGAATCGACCGGCACAATCTGCCCCGGATTAGCAGCATCGAGCACCAACTGCCCACCGGCGACAAGCGACTCTTTGTTAGCCAAGGCGAGTGTGTGGCCATGGGCTAGGGTGCGCAGCGTTGCTTGCAACCCGACCGATCCGGCGACCGCATTGAGTACGACGTCACAGTCGATCTCGACGATATCGGCAGTTGCCGACGGACCACCGAGCACTTTTGGCATGCGATAGCTGCCTGGTTGCAGGCCGCGCCGCTGCACTTCGGCGTACAAGCACAGCATCACGTCCTCGACGTTGGTGGCGTTGGAGACTGCGACCATTTCGACCTGCAGGTCGAATGCAGAACGGGCCAGCTGCTGTGGATGGGCGCCGGAGGCAGCAATTGCCGAGACGGTGAAAAGTTTTGGATTTTGCAGCACGACGTCGATCGCTTGGGTGCCGATAGACCCAGTCGAACCGAGGATGACAATCTTGCGTGGTTCACTCACGTGGCTGATTGTCCCCCAAGACTGCTGCCGCCGCTGTCGCCGGATCGTTTCGTGGAATAATGGGGACTCTCGATCCACCTTTGAGGAGTTCTCGTGAGCCGTAACGCACCCACCGATGAGCACGCTGCAACAGCTGCGTCTGAAGAGGACGATCTAGAGATCTGGGGGTGGCACTATACATTCCACAAGGGAGCTCAAATAGGCGGCTGGATGTGCGCCGTGATCTTGCTGCTGATGACCATCGGCAATCATGAAGGTCACGTCGAGGACCTCTGGCTTCTGGGGATCGCGCTGATCATGGCCGCCGTGCTCATCGCTGACATCCTCAAACGCCGCAAGGCCTGGCGCCGGTAAACCGCCGCATCGAAGGCGTTGAAGTTGGTTAAATCGTGGATCTGCGCAATCGAATCCAGCGCTATCGAGAGCACAAAGGGCGAATCACTGCGCTACGTCCGCGGTCAACATTGGTTCGCACGCTGTATTCCTAAATTCTAGTGAGGGACCGTATCTAAAAACGCGCGCGAAGCTGCTAATCGGAGTCTTCTGCTCGGACGAATGCTGCGAATCCTGGAGTGGTGAATCTCAAGGCGCCCCGGCCAGCTGGCTCGACGATTCCTTTGTCGATCAGC
>JBDTCL010000435.1:0-2742 GCA_039923595.1 Antricoccus sp.
CCTGGGTTCAATTCAATGAAGCGCTCCGGAGCGGGCTGGTAATCGACGCGGCTTCGGATGCTGGCAGCGGTGGCCGGTTGCCGGCAGACTTACGATCGCCACCATGGCGCCCTCCATCGACTACGCAGTTCCAGGTCCGTTAACGACACTTGACGCCATCAGCGCAGCCCTGCTGGTTCCGCTTGGCGCGGACACGGCTGCCATCTGCTTTGCAGTCCACGGTCTGTTCATCCAAGCCTCAGACGCTGAACCTCTGGGCCTGCCGCCCGAGCGTTTCGCCACGGGCCAGATCCGCCCCGCTGCCGCGCTGGTCGCCGAGTTGTTGGCGCTGGACCCGGCACCGCTGAACGTGGCGCGTGAGCGGGCGAATCGTGTCGTGGGAACGTGTCGGCACTTCGCGGTCCTGAGCTGCGCGCTACTACGACATCAGGGAATCCCGGCCCGTGTGCGTTGTGGGTTCGCGACCTACTTTCAGCCGAACCAGGGTCTGGACCACTGGATCACCGAGTACCGGGCCGACAATGTCGGCCGGTGGGTGCGCATCGACTCGGAAATACTCGGCCAGACGGTACTGACCCACCCCGAAGATCTCGAGCCCGGTCAGTTCCTTACCGGCGGCGAGGCGTGGGCAGCGTTTCGAAAGGGAGAGATCGACGCCGCTACATTCGGTGTGTACGGCACCGAAAACTGGGGCGCGGCCGAGATCCGCGGCAATGCCGTCAAAGATCTCGCCGCACTGAACAAAATCGAGACGCTTCCTTGGGATGAGTGGGGCCGCATGACCGAGGCGTACGAAGGCACTACGGGGCCGGACTACGACGAATTGCTCGATACCCTTGCGGCTGTTTGCGCCGAGGACGACCCCAAGGCAATCGCCGCGCTGTACGAGCGGGACGAATTTCGTGTTCCGCTGAATCTGATCCGCTAGATCCTCGCAGACGTTGCAATCACCCCAAGAACCCAAGGAACCCTCTGCGGGTCACCGCGGACCCTGCGGCAAACGAGTACTTGGGCGTCCACATGCCCGCCGGTGAAGATCGTTCGTTCGGGTGCCCGGGATGTCCTGAGACACCGCAATCACCGTATTCGTAGCCTCATCCTCATATCCTTTTGGATTGTTTATTGTGCGCTCCATCCTCCGGGAGGGCCGATGATCAGCAGGGCGGACATGATGAGGATGACACCTAGAACGAACAGTGTGATCAAGGCGGCCGGGTGGTTGAGCAACCAGCGTAGAAGTCGGCGTGGCCAGGTCTGATCGCTCGGGTCTTCGCTCGCCTCACGGTGCCAATCACCGTCGAGTTTGCCTCGGCGCACAAGCCATAGGTCGAAGGGGATTGTCGCGTAGGGCACGATCGCGGTGGCCACGGCGGAGACGACTTGCCCGATACTCCAGCGCTGGTTGAGGCCGATGAGTGCGGCGCTCAGCGCGTATGTGATGAAGACGAAACCGTGGATGAATCCGCCAATCAGCACCGGCAGCGTGCCGAGGCCGCCCACGTATTTCAGCAGCATTCCTGCGATCAGGAGGGTCCACGTGATCGACTCGGCGATGGCGACGGTCCGGTAAAAGCTGCGTGGGGTGATCCGACTTGCGTGCAGGCCGGGTTGAGGTGACGTTGAGAGTTCTGAAATGGGCACGCTTCATCATCGCAGCCCTGCAGGCCGCGCGCATCGATCAAACGGTTGATCCTTGATTGAGGATCAAGGGTTTGAGATGGCGTGGATGGTCGGCCCAGGCGACCCGAGCGGACCCCGGGAAGTCGGGGCGTACGGCCGGTTCAGTGCGCCCGTTATCGAACCGGGATAACACCCGCCATCATGCGTGATGCGGCAGGTTTGGTCGGGTCCGGCTCGGTGGGCGTCGCCGGATTCGGCCGAGGCGTAGCGCGCGTCAGCTGATGCCTCTACCGTCCACCCTGATTCCGCGACCTCGTTGTAGTAGTAGCCTTCGACAAATCCCAGAGGGAGGTGCCACAACGCCCAAAAGACAGTGAAACCAAGGATGCGGTGAGGACAGACATTCGTCTGAGCAAGGCGTCGGTGCCATGGCCGTACCAGGCGAGTTCTTCGAAGATGGCCGCACCGATCAACGTGAACCACGCCGGCAGCAGTCCGGCGGAGAACGTGAAGCCCCGACGCCGACGATGACACGATAGCGGGTTGGCGCAACGCTCGTCGGCTGCTTACCCAGTGGGTGTCGGTGATCGCTGGTCGACCTTAGCTTGCCGTCTGGTCAACTCAGAACTGATTGGATTGCATACATCACGGACGTTATACTCATACTGGCCTTCTCCGAACGCTGTTGGCGTGCTTGGCGACGGCCAACATCGGACTGACTATGAGACCGACGCGGAAGCCGTGTTCAACCGCCCGGGTGGTCGGTGTCCCGGCAGGATCGCGTCACCGAACGGATTAATCGACATGGTGCGCGCCGGGCGACGACCTGATGAGCACCGAGATCTATGTGATCATCGCCGCCGCATGGCACACCCACATCCTGATGGCGAGCGCAGGTGAGCGGCCAGAGGAATCATCTTCATCGGAATCGACCGCGTTCAGACCCGCAGCCACCTTTTCGTCGGACGAATTCACGCGAGTATTCCCCCTTGTCGGCCCACGCGCGCAACGCCCGGCTCACCAGCCGATCCGGCTGATCACCGAGGCCATGGCGCGGGATGCGCGTCTGTGCAAACGGAACCTCCACGGGAACACCCAAGCCGTATCAGTCCGACATTCAAA
>JBDTCL010000436.1:0-5333 GCA_039923595.1 Antricoccus sp.
CGCCGCAGCTAAGACCGAGGGCATCGACGGCGCAATCTATTCACACCCCGTCGGTACTCACGGCCACGCCGCGGTTCCGACAATCGGCATGTGGGATAACCAAGGCCGCACCAATGGCCAGGGAGATTATCCGTTCTTTCCTGACACGATCTATGCCCTCGAGCTGGCAATTTGGCAGCACATTCCCGAATGGGACAACCAGCGCGTCATGATTGGCTTGGAGCAAGGGGTGACACTCCAATCGGACGGCGTGCATTTCCTCGATCAAAGGCAAACTGACTGGATTGTGGTCTAGGGCCGATACCCGTCGTAGTGTGGGGAGGGTGACCGATGATCGCCTAGAACGCGACGCTTCCCGCCCCTCTCCACGAACCGTTGGCCAATTGCGTGCCGCTGGCCATATCCAGCGGGCCGTACGCGACGAAATGCGCAATAACCTGATGACCATGCTCGCCGCTGGCGAAGATCCGTGGCCAGGGATTGTCGGGTTTGAGCGCACCGTGATTCCGCAACTCGAGCGTGCTTTGCTCGCCGGGCATGATGTGGTTCTGCTCGGTGAGCGTGGCCAAGGTAAAACTCGCGTATTGCGGACCTTGCCGTCGCTTCTTGATGAGTGGACGCCAGTCATTGCAGACTCCGAGCTTGGCGAGCACCCGTACGAGCCGATCACTCCGGCATCAATCCGGCGCGCCGCCGAACTCGGTGATGACCTGCCGATCGACTGGCGCCACCGCGACGAGCGTTATAGCGAGAAACTCGCCACCCCGGACACCTCGGTCGGTGACCTCATCGGCGATGTCGACCCGATGAAAGTGGCCGAAGGCCGCAGCCTCGGCGACCCAGAGACCATCCACTTCGGGCTGATCCCCCGTGCTCACCGCGGTATCGTTGCGATCAATGAGCTGCCTGACCTGGCCGAACGTATCCAGGTCGCGATGCTTAATGTCATGGAAGAGCGTGATATCCAGATTCGCGGCTACGTGGTCCGGCTGATGCTTGACGTCGTCCTGGTTGCCAGCGCGAATCCTGAGGACTACACCAACCGCGGCCGGATCATCACCCCGCTCAAGGACCGTTTCGGCGCCGAAATTCGCACTCACTATCCGCTTGATCTGGAAGGCGAGGTGGCAGTGGTCGACCAGGAGGCCGATCTCGTTGCCTCAGTACCGAGCTATCTGCTCGAAGTGCTCGCCCGCTTCACCCGACACCTTCGCGAATCGACCTCGGTTGATCAGCGCTCCGGCGTATCGGCTCGATTCGCGATTGCCGCTGCCGAAACTGTTGCTGCCGCCGCGTTACACCGCGCGACCATCACCGGCGACGAGCCGGTCGCCCGACTGATCGATCTAGATTCAGTCATTGATGTTCTTCGGGGCAAGATCGAGTTCGAATCTGGCGAGGAAGGCCGCGAGCGCGACGTTTTGGAGCACCTACTGCGCCGCGCGACCGCAGACACGGTGCGAGTTCGGCTTGGCGGGATCAATCTTGTCGAGCTCGTGGATGCGGTCGAAGCTGGTGCGCAGATCGTCACGGGGGAACGGGTGACAGCGCACGATTTCCTCGAATCACTTCCTCTGGCCGACAAGGCCTATGCCGATCTGTGGGAGCGCCTTGAAGCGACTGCAGAAGGTGAAAAGGCCAGCGCTGTCGAATTCGCGCTCGAAGGGCTTTACCTTGCGCGCAAAATTAGCAAGGACAGCGACGACGGCCAGACGGTGTACGGCTAATTATGGCTAGTCGCGATTTCCATCGGTCTCGGTACGGGCGGTACGACGGCGGCCCGGACCCCCTTGCAGCACCTGTTGACTTGCGCGAAGCCCTCGATGCAATCGGCAAAGAGGTCATGGAGGGCACCTCCGCGCGGCGGGCACTTCAAGAGCTTTTGCGGCGCGGCACCAAAAATCAGCGCGGCCTGGACAAACTGCGCGAGCAAGTAGCCAAGAAACGCCAAGAACTGCTGCAGAAGAACAATCTTGACGGCACCATGCGCGAGGTTCGCGAACTGCTCGATCACGCTGTCCTCGAGGAACGCAAGCAGCTTGCTCGCGATCTCGACGATGAGGCACGTTTTGCCGAAATGCAGATCGAGAGCCTGTCGCCGTCTGCCGCGCAAGCGGTCAACGAGCTCAAAGACTACAACTGGCGTTCCTCGCAGGCGCGCCAAGACTACGAAAAGATCAAAGACCTGCTCGGCCGCGAAATGCTCGATCAGCGGTTCAAGGGGATGAAGCAAGCACTGGAGAACGCGACCGATGAGGATCGTGAACGGGTCACCGAGATGCTGCGCGACCTCAACTCGCTGCTCACAGCGCACAACTCAGGTGCAGATACCGGTGAGCAGTTCACCGAATTCATGAACAAGCACGGTGAATTCTTTCCGGAGAACCCGAAGACTATCGATGAATTGATCGACCTACTCGCCCAACGTGCTGCAGCCGCTCAACGGATGCGCAACTCCATGACCCAAGAGCAGCGTGATGAGCTCGATGCCCTTGCACAACAGGCTTTTGGCTCACCGGATCTGATGAGTCAGTTGTCTCAACTGGACTCTCAGCTACAGTCCGCCCGCCCTGGCGAGGATTGGAACGGTTCCCAGGAGTTCAGTGGCGAGCAAGGCATGGGCCTCGGCGACGGCACTGGTGCATTCCAGGACATCGCCGAGCTTGAGTCGCTGTCGGAGCAACTATCGCAGCAGCAGCGCGGCGCGAGTCTCGATGACATCGACCTTGACACGCTCGCTCGCCAGCTCGGCGATGAAGCTGCCGTTGATGCCGCCACCTTGCGTGATCTTGACAAGGCGCTCAAGGATACAGGCCTGCTCGATCGCAGCGCGGACGGCGATCTGCGGCTGTCACCTAAAGCGATGCGCAGACTGGGTGAGTCAATTCTGCGCGATGTCGCCAGGCAACTTTCCTCGCGCGGCGGACAGCGTGATATGCACCGGGCGGGTGCCTCCGGTGAACGCACTGGTGCCTCACGAGAGTGGGAATTCGGGGACACCGAGCCGTGGGATGTCACCCGCACCCTCACCAACGCCGTCATACGCCGCGCCGCCGAAGGCTCAGCTGGCGCGCCACTTCGCATCGGCATGGGTGATGTCGAGGTTTCTGAGACTGAAGCGCGCACCCAAGCGGCTGTTGCACTGTTGGTCGACACCTCGTTCTCCATGATCATGGACGGCCGCTGGGTGCCCATGAAACGCACCGCACTCGCATTGCACCAATTGGTCACGACAAAGTTCCGTAATGACTCCCTTGAGCTGATTTCGTTCGGCCCATACGCCCGCTCGATCACGATCGAAGAACTCACCGCACTCGACGGTGAGTACGAGAAGGGCACGAATTTCCATCATGGGTTGCTGCTCGCGGGACGACATTTCCGCAAGCATCCCAACGCCCAGCCGGTGCTGCTGGTCGTCACTGACGGTGAGCCCACATCGCATTTAATGGGCGACGGATCCATGTTTTTTGACTACCCGCCGCATCCGCTGACGGTCGCCAAAACGGTTCGAGAGTTCGATGAAATGGCCCGCCTTGGCGCGCAAACCACCATTTTCCAGCTTGGCGAACATCCGGCGTTGACGCAGTTCCTCGCTGATATCGCACGGCGGATTGACGGCAAGGTAGTCAATCCAGAACTCGATGACCTGGGCGCTGCTGTCGTCGGCAATTATCTCAGCGCTCGAATGCCGCGCTTCTACTAGCGCAAGCGTCTAGAAGATGCTGTATCCGCCGTCGATTAAGGTACTGGTGCCGGTTTGATACGAAGAGGCATCACTGGCCAGATAAACAGCCATGCCAGCGAAATCGGCTGGCTGGCCCCAGCGTCGAATCGGGACCCGCTTGATGACCTTTTCGTTGAACAGTTCTGAGCCTTGGGCGCCTTCGGTCATATCGGTAGCGATCCAACCGGGAAGCACCGCATTGACCCGAATCTGGTGCCGAGCGAGCTCCACTGCGGCCGCCTTCACCATCCCGACGACGCCCGATTTCGAGGCGCCGTAAGCATAATTATTCGGTGTCGCATCCACCGCGGCGAGGCTGGAGATGGCGATAATCGAGCCGCCGTTCTTGGCCGCGACCATATGCTTGGCGGCCTCGCGTAGCGTCCAGAATGCGCCATCGAGATTGATCTTGGTGACCTCGTGAAACTGATCGGCGGTTACCTCCAGTAGCGGGATATGACCGTTGCCGACACCCGCATTGATGATGACGATGTCGAGTCCGCCATTGTCTTTGACGCTGGCCTCGAATCCCTCTTGCACAGCTGCTTCATCAGCGACATCCACCGAGCGAGTGGTAAGACCCCGCGCGGGGTTCTTGGCGGCGGCTTCATCGAGCTTGTGTTGACGCCTACCCCAGATCTCGACGGACGCGCCGCAATCTGCGAGCGCTTCAGCCATTCCAAGGCCGATTCCGGTGCCACCACCGGTCACGACGGCCTTCTTGCCGGTCAGATCAAACAGTCCACTCATTACGCTGCCCCTTTGCCACGGTTGATTTGCTCAGCCCAGACTACTCAACCCGGAGTAATGCAGCTGCAATCAGCAGTTGATTAGACTCCACAACTATCGTGCAGAAACCCGTTATCAAGGACATCGAGACCTCCGTGGGGTTAGCGCGCGCGGTCATCGACACCGTGCGCACACCGCGCGGAATGCTCGTCCTCGGTCACGGCGCGGGCGGCGCAATCGACGCCACGGATTTACTCACGGTCAGGTCGGCGGCGATCGATGCCGGTTTGATGGTGGTTCGTCTCAAGCAGCCATACCGAGTCGCCGGACGACGGGCACCGGCACCAGCACGGCAATTGGATGCCGCATGGTGTGAAGTAATCCGGGTGGTGCGGCGCCGGCGAGGTGCATTGCCGCTGATCGTGGGTGGCCGCTCGAGCGGGGCCAGGGTGGCCTGCCGTACCGCACGTCAACTCGAGGCAACTGGCGTTTTAACGCTCGCATTCCCGCTGCATCCGCCAGGCAAACCTGAGAAATCCCGGTTATCAGAGCTGGAACTGGTCGCGGTGCCCATGTTGATGATTGGCGGCGCGAAGGATCCGTTTGGTCTCCCGCCACTGGCGCCAAACCGGACGCTGCACACTCTTCCCGGACGCGCTCACAGCCTTAAAGGTCCCCCCGAACCGATCGCACAGTCATTTAATGAGTGGATTGGGCTGGTCATCACCTGAAGGGTTCAACGCGCAACAAAGTACAGCGCGGCGCCTCCCCCAAGGCTGCCGCGCTGCACTTATTCCCCCCGAGACCCAATCAACTCGTATCTAACTCGTAGCTAAGACCCAAGCTGAATGTGACGTCAGCATCAGAATACTATAGCATT
>JBDTCL010000437.1:0-2582 GCA_039923595.1 Antricoccus sp.
CGCAGCAGGGAGCCGACTTTCGGTCGCGGGTCGCCCTCGGGTACCACGCCGACTCCATGGTGATCGTAGAGACCAGTTAGCCGGATGGACGGCCAGTTGGCGATGTCGGCATAGCCATCAAGCCAGGACTGTATTTCGCGGCCTAAGCACTTGGTGCCGGCGTCAATAACGATCTGGTCGGGCACCGCCCGGCTGACGACGGTCGAGATGACAGTGAGCGCGATATCCGCTGCGCTACAACTGCCGATCGTGACCTGCTGTCGATCTCCGAAAACGTAGGTACCGGGCCGTTCCTCAGTCACCAGGCCCTCCGCTGAGAGTAACGCTGTGGGTGTCGAACCGGCGCTCACCACGCGTGCTGGCACACCGGAGGCCTGCATTGATTCCACGGCTACCGTCAATCCAACGACCTCATCGTGCGCGGCCCTCCTGGCGGCCGCGCCCAGACCGTAAGAATGACCGCCGTGGGTAAAGACCCCGAGCACATCGAGTCCTGCACGCTGCGCGGCAACCGCGATCGCACCGGCGTCTGCCGGTCGCACACCAGTCCGTCGACCGCCGACATCAACTTCGACGAGCACACGCAAGGCCCTCGCTTGGCCACGGAACGCGGTGCCGAGAGCAGCAGCCGATTCAGTCGAATCCAGCCCGACCGACAAGCTGACTCGCTCGCTTAGTTCCCGTAACAACTGTCCCTTGGGACCCCCGGGCCAGATTGGGTACGCCACGAAAATGTCGTGATGCCCGGCAGCGGCCAGCATTGATGCTTCTCCCAGCGTCGCGCAGGTCATGCCGACCGCACCGTACTCACGTTGCATATCAGCGATCTGCGGCGTCTTATGAGTCTTCACATGCGGCCGTAACGCCACGCCTCGCTCACGCGTCGCACGCACCATCGTCGCAATGTTGCGTTCCAGAACGTCCAGATCTACCACCAGCGCGGGAGTGTCGAGCAGATCAGCCCACAGACCCGGTATCACCGCCATCAGCGCAGGCTATACCACCAGGCAACTCGTACCGGGGTCGCGCACGACCCGGCCAAGGGGTGTTCGGATTGTGAACTCTTTGTCCGTGATGAGCACCGCATAGAGACTCGTCTCAGCTGCAGCCGCAGCGCTTCCAAGACGTCGCCTTCCGATTTGATCACGAGCGATACTGGCGACGTTGCCGCATTTGAGGTCGTTTCCGTCCTCAGAGATTTGATCCTGAGCGAATAGATCGGATTACCTAAACTTGACGACCTCACCGTGATACTCATGGGCACCGTTGGATTAAGCGTGGCCGACGACACGATTGTCGGGCATAACGTTTTCGCGTCATAACCGATCAGATTTAGCTGAAGCGGCACCGTAGTGCCATTCTTATGACTACAGCAATCCAACGCACCATGCTCAGCCCCGACGATAGTGAAGGACTTAATATGACGATGCGCCACAAACGTTTCGTGGCAGCCAGTGCTGGAGCACTGGCTGTGACCCTTGTGGTTGCGGGCTGCTCGAGCAGCTCCAGCAGTGGTAGTGGTGGGACGCCGAAGGCCCGCACGCTCTATATGGAAGGAACGACCACCCCCACGTCGTTCAATCCGGCAATCGCGAAGGCCGGCGACGATTACGTCGCAGACTCACTCATTTTTGACACGCTGCTTCATCGCGACAATGACGGCTCGTTGATCGCGGGGATTGCCTCTTCTTGGAAGGCCGAATCTGCCTCCGATTACAGCCTCACGATCCGTAAAGATGCGACCTGCGCCGACGGTACCAAGATCACCCCAACCGTTGTCGCCAACTCGTTGAAGTACTTCGCCGATAACAAGGCTGGCGATCGGCTATTCGCGGCGCTGCTTTTCGGCAAGGGCGCACCAACGATTACACCCGATGACGCAGCCTCCACGGTGACGATTCAGACCGCCGCTCCATACGCGAATCTGCTCCCTGGTCTGACCATCGCGCAATCTGGCATCATCTGCCCGGCAGGACTTGCAGATGAGGCCGGGCTGAAGGCTGGCACCGTCAAGGGAGCCTTTTCCGGGCCGTACACCCTCGGTGAAAGCAAACCCGGTGTGAGCAATACCTACGATTTACGTACCGATTTCAAGACCTGGCCGAAATACAACCCGCCACTGAAGGGGGTCCCTGCCAGTCAACTTGTATTCAATCTGCAGACCGATGCGGCGACGACTGCAAACAAACTGATCAGCGGTGATCTTGACATCGGCAATATCACCGGCGAAACCACCAGCCGTTTTAAGGGTAAAGACTTCAATCAAGTCAAGAATGTTATTGCGAATGTGTACGTGATGTTCAACGAGCGTCCGGGACGCTACTTTGCGGGCAAGCCTGATTCGCGTAAGGCGGTTGCTCAGGCGATCGATCGGAACGCATTCAATCAGGTCTTTTCCGCCGGAGTCAGTCCAATCTTCGACTCAATTGTGCCTTCTAGCTATCAATGCGCGAGCACCGATAAATCTCTCATCGAGAAAACCGATCCTGCCGCAGCCAAGAAGGTTCTCGCCGGCGCCAAAATCAATATGATCGCCTCGACGTCGTTCGGCGATCAGGGCAAGGGCGCTGAATACATTCAAC
>JBDTCL010000438.1:0-8534 GCA_039923595.1 Antricoccus sp.
GGTGAAGTCCGGAACCGGCTCGTTCACCGTGCCCGGATCAGCACGGTCATAACCGGCGAGCACATTCATCATCAGCGCCGCATCACGCACCGTTCGAGTGATCGGCCCGACGTGATCGAGGGCCCAACTCAGTGACGTGATCCCCCGCCGGGACACTCGCCCGTACGTGGGTTTAAGTCCGACGGTGCCGCAGACCGATGACGGAATACGGATTGAGCCGCCAGTGTCAGTGCCGATCGCGCCGTGGCACATTCCAGATGCGATGGCTGCCGCCGAGCCACCGCTCGAGCCACCCGGGATGTGCTCAAGATTCCAGGGGTTGCGAGTCGTAGGTGTCAGGACGCCATACGCAAACTCGTGGGTATGGGTTTTGCCGACGAGGACCGCGCCCGCGCCACTGAGTCGTTCAACCACGGCCGCATCAGCACTGGGGACATTGTCCAATCGAGTCTTCGAGCTCGACGTCGTAGCGATATCCGCGGTATCAACCAGGTCTTTGACACCCACCGTCACGCCGTGCAACGCGCCGCGATAATTGCCAGCGGCAATTTCGTCTGCGGCCCGCTTTGCATCGTTCATCGCTCGTTCGGCGGTGACGAGGGCAAATGCGCCGACCTTGCCGTCGACGGCATCGATCCGGCCGAGCACCGATTCGGTCAGCTCGACGGGAGACAATTGTTTGCTGCCGATCAGCTCGGCCGCCTCGCTTAGGGTGAGTTCATAGGGCTGCATGTCGATCACACCCACCGAGCGTTGAAGCTGCTGGCCGGAGGTATGTCGCCGAGTTCGATGTCATCGAGAAGGTCGACGAGTCCGTTGACCATATCGACCGCGGGCCCCGCGGCCGCTTTTCGCTCCTCGGTTAGCTCCAGTCGCGCCAGTTTGGCGACCTCATCGAGTGGTTTTCCGGTAATACTCGGTCGTTGCGTCATGTCAGGCCGCCTTAAGCGCTGGATATCGTGGGTCGATCAGGCTCTGATTTGGATTCTGACATAGAAGTGCCGAACTGTCGAAGGACCCCGTGCCCCGTTCGATTTCGTGACCGCTCGCAGCCGTCCTGTGTTGCGACTAACCACCCGATTTAGTCGAGCACAGCAACAGTTGGTGCTGATCTTTCAATGTGAGCACCCGCTTGACGGCGGCATCGACCTTGGTCGAGAACGTGGGGTCGGCCTGTGCCTTGGCCAGCAGTGCACCGGTCATCGGCACCGCATCGCTGGCGACTGCGGTAAGAACGATATCTCCTCCGGCCTCAACGAATCTTGTTGCACGATCAGCGATCGGGACCGCAGCGACCGACTTCGCAGCACCCACATCGTCGGTGATCACCACCCCGCCGAAGCCGAGCGTGTTGCGCAGCAACGTGGAAATGACCGTCGGAGAAAACATCGCCTGATTCTGCGGATCAATCTTGGGGTAGTACGCGGACGACACCATCACCGCCTGGGCCCCAGCGTCGATTCCCGCCTTGAACGTCGCAAGCGATGGATCGTCAGCAGTCGTGACGGTGTCGGTAATACCCGTATCGGAGGTGTCAGTGTTATTGCTGATCCGGCCAAGTCCTGGGAAGTGCTTCAATGTCGCCGACACTCCGGCGGTGGCCAAACCCTTCATAAAAGCAAGCACACCCGGTGTTGCTTGTTCGGCGGTTGCGCCGTACTGCCGATTGAATGCGCCGATCGGCGCATTCGCCGCACCGATCGAAGCCGGAACGACATCAGCGACAGGAGCAAGATCAAGGTCGATACCGGTGTCAGCGAGCACTTTTGCAGTTTTCGCGACATCAGTTTCCAAGTCGGCGGGCGTCATGGCTGCTTGCTGCTGCGCATCGGGAAGTGAGTCGAGCACGCCACCCTTGATCTGCCGGACCGCGCCACCCTCCTGATCGAGCGCGACAAGTAATTTTGTTCCAGCCGGGTTTGCTTTCGCGGCCGCCGCCTGCGCCGTGGCGATTGTGCTTGCAGCCTCCGCGGCGGACGGGTACCCGCCCAGTAGGAACACACCACCGACATGCGCATCGTTAATCGCCTGGGTCGCTTCGGATGGGTCCGTATTCATCGCCACCATGATGAGTTGGCCCACTCGCTGGGTCGGTGTCATCACCGCGAACGTCTGATCAACGCAACTGACTGGCACGGCAGGCGGCGGCGCGATGGTTGAAGTCACCGAAGCCGACGGCGAGGAAGATGTTGACAGCGGCGGTGAAGTCGACGACACATTCGGACTGGCAGGCCCGTCACAACCAGTGAGCAGGGTCGCCGCAGCGAGCGCGGTCACCAGGCATCGGCGCATCGGTCCTCCAGTCCGTCATCATCGTTCGTTCATCGCGAGGGCAGGATCCAGGGTAGGTCCGATTGGCAATAGGTCGGCGATCACGCGTGGGACTTCGAGCACATTCTGATCGCTATAGCCAAGCCACCGGAAGACATCGTCGGACACTACCGGATATCGCCTACCGTCCCCACTCACGATTGATCGCGCTCCCTCCGAACGCACCGCCACACCCGAGCGCGGCACCACCACCGTGGTCAATGACGAGTAGGTCAGCGCGGCGACATCAACTCCTGCTGTCGGCGCACGCACCGTCAGTCCGCCTAACCCTCCTACGCATACCGCATCGCCCACCACAATCATCGTTTCTTCGAATCGACCAACCGGCCACTGTTCCGGTATGTCCGAGGGCAACACATGATCGAGGCCCCCCGCAGCGACCACCAGTTGATGCGGTGCGCCCGGGGCGTAAGCGGCGAATGCAAAAGGCGTCAGTGGGATCAGTCCATCCTCCACCACGCGGAAATAGCGCGCTGGACCGGTGCTCACCTCGACAACGTCGCCTACAGTCGCTGCAAACTGGAGCGGCACATGAGGTTGCTGACCAATTCCGTCAGCAATCGTGGCCACGATTGCCGGACCTATCACGAGACTGTCAAATATCACCTGTGGCGGACTGATCGAATTGACGAGTCCGAGATTTGCCGCGACCTGCTCAGTGATCGCAAACCGAAAGTTCCGATGCAGCAACCACAACGACCCTCTCAGATCCCGCGCGAGCAAGATCGCGCCCCTCTGAGCGGAACTTGGTTGGAGAAAGCTGATGGTGAGCGCCGATAGAGCTGCGTATGGAACGGTGGCGCAAATACTCCACTCGCGTGGTGATTTAGGTGGTTTGGGTGGTTTGGCCGGCAACACCAAAGGTGCATCGACGATTCCGATCGGTCGCCCCAGCGGCTTAGCAGCAATCACGGCTGTGCCGATCGGCTGTACCTGCCCCTTCCCTACCAGCAATGCCGAAGCGGCATTGAGCGCCGGATGCGCGACGGAATCTCGCACGACATAGTAGCGCCCGTCCGCCTCGACAACGCCATTACGTGGCAGCGTCCCAGCACGTCCGCTGAGTGAATAACCTGCAGCGGCGGCCAACAGCAGCACGGTAATCGCTACGCCGATGAGTTGTCTTTTTCGCGCCAACTGCGTCGATTCCGGCCCCATAAGCAACACTCGACCCATCGCCTCGCGGTGCAGATAGCGACGTACTTCCAGATCATGTCGCGGGTCAGCGTTCACAGAACAACTCGCGCCATCAGTTGGTAAAGCCCGACAACGCCACACATCAGAGGTATGACGATGATGGTGGATAGCATCTCTAGTCGGTCGACGATTCGGCACGTCACCGATCGCGGCTGATAGGAGCAGTGCATCACCATGCTGAGCGCAATCATCACCACGATCGGTAGCACGCCCACCCGTTGGAATGAGGCCATAACAGCGGTCCCGATCAGTTGCGCGCCGATCATCCCGATCTGGGTATACCGATCTCGAAATTGTCGTGATCCAAAGATCGCCAGCACAGCTGCCACGCAGCCGAGCGATTGCGCCATCCGACCACCGGCGCTCAGCAAGCCCGCGATGCACCCCACGGTTGCGAGGCTCAGGCCGACCTCAACCCCACGACATCGCTCTGTGAGCACTGCTATTTGCCTCGTTTTACCACATCGCATCACCAAGGACGGCGACCGGACCATGAGCAATAAGACTGCTACAACGCCAATCGCACATCCGGTAAGACGCGACGCGAGGTTACCGAACAGCGACAGCGCGACAATCAATCCCGGTGAAACGCCGATGAGTACCCAGACGACCTGCGTACGACTGTGCAAATGTTTATCGAGCGCATCATCTTGGCGCTCGATACGATCGCGCAATATTGGTGGCCGCGCGACCGGCTCACAGAGGTAGAGGTAGCCACCATCGGCGATCTGCTGATCAGCCAGCGACAACGTCTTATCGAGCACCACGCCATCGACGCCGGTCAAATCGCGATTTTGTACTTTGCAGTATCGCTCGATAAGAGGCAGCAGACAATTCACTGGCACTTCAGAAGCTAACGATAAATCAGTGCGATCCTCATCGCAGATCACCGTCACATAGACAAACTCGTCGATCACCGTCTCACCGTCGCACGATTGTTCCCGCTACGCCTGCGGCCTGTGGACAACTCGAGCCAGGCAGCACCAAAGGCTATTACGGTGGGCCGATGTCGCAGCTGTTTATCCGGCCAGTACCACCGCGGCGCACGGCCACGGGCGGCGTTCTAGTCAGCGCACTGCCAGCGCTCGGCGGGTTGGGTGCGGTCGCCTATATGTTTGCTGGACCGCCGCATCCGGTGACCTATATTGCGGGGGCCGTGTTTGCATTTTCTTCGCTCGCCATGGTGGCCTCGACCATTTTCCGCAACCGCGGGCAATTGCGGTCAAGTCGAACCCGAGATCGTACTCGCTACACCACATATCTGGAATCTCTGCACGAGGAGCTGGATACTGCCGCCCTCGACCAGTGGCTCCCTCACAATTCGATGCACTCAGTCATCTTGGGATCGCATCCCGCGCCCAACCCCGCCCGCCCACAGTTATCTGATGAATCCGAGGATCCAGATCCGATCTGCTTAGCCCTGCTGGAACGCACACTCGCTGCGCACGAGCTGATCGAAGATGCACCTTTGAGAATCGATTTGGACACTTTCGACCTCACGATTCAAGGTTCGGGTCGACACGCCTTAGCTCGTGCCGTAGTTTGCCAGCTCGCCGCACAAAGCGGCCTTGACTTTTCGATCTACTCTCGGCAGCAACGTGACTGGTCCTGGGCACGCTGGCTCCCCCAGATCGGTCATGAGTGTCGTATCGGCTCGCAGTCAGTGCTTCCTGCGATGTCGGGCCTGGGAATCGCTATCGAAGATCTAGAAGAAGAAATCCTTCAGATACGAATCCATTCTCGACAAACAACAACCGCGAGTATCGAGGTCGGTTGTGATCTGCGGGGCACGCTTCACATCGCGGGTCAAGACGATCAAGAATTTGTCTCAGTAGGCAAGACCATCGTCGAAGCGACGATTGCCACCAGAGCGTTACGAGGACGCCGAATCACGATATCGAGGCCGATACAAGAACAGGGCGCTGCAAACCACTGCCTTGCCTTCATCATCGGGCACGATCCGAACGGTGACCCAGTTCGGCTAGATATCAGCGAAGCCAATCTTGGCGGACAAGGTCCGCACGGTCTCATAGTCGGCGCGACAGGATCGGGCAAATCCGAACTGCTTCGAACAATCGTCCTGAGCGCCATCATGACCAACACGCCACAGATGCTAAATCTGGTGCTGATTGATTTTAAAGGCGGGGCTACATTCGCCGATCTAAGTCGAATCAGCCACGTCGCTGGCACAATCACCAATCTGCACGATGACACCAGTCTCGTTGATCGAATGCGGGAGGTTCTCGAGGGTGAACTTCGTCGACGCCAGCAGATCCTTCATGACGCCGGTGGTTTCGCGAGCCTGCGGGAGCTGAACGCAACATCCGCGGACGGCCAGCCGATCGAGCCAGTGCTGTTGGTGATTGTCGATGAGTTCGCCGAATTACTCAGTCAAGATCCCGAACTTGCGACACTATTTGTCAAGATTGGTCGCTTAGGTCGTTCGCTCGGAGTCCATCTACTATTGGCAACCCAACGCCTGGACGAAGGAAAGATTCGCGGACTTGAGGCGCACCTTTCCTATCGCATTGCACTGCGAGTCTTTAGCGCAGCTGAATCACGCGCCGCCATCGGAGTGCCCGACGCCGCCGACCTGCCACGCGCCCCCGGGTACGCACTTCTGCGCGAAGGAACGACCGCTATCGCGCCTTTTCGCGCCCATCGCACCGTCGATCTGATTCGTCCCACCGCATCGATCCAGCGCCGACCGCCAGTGTCGGCAGTGCCCTCGACGTACCATCGACCACCGCAAACGGACTCCGCTCGGTCGCTCGCCGATCTCATCACAGCCGTACCCCAGGCCGCAATTCGCAGGTTGTGGCTGGCGCCATTGACCAAATCACCACACCACGATGAACTAAGCCAGCACGGCGCCGCGCTGATGATCCCGATTGGTCTGATCGACCGCTCCGGCGCCCAGCGCCGTGATCCGCTAATCGTGGATTTGCGCGGTGCCGGGTCGCACGTGGCAATAGTTGGTGGTCCCGGTTCCGGTAAATCCACGCTGGCCGCCACCTTGGTTTACGGCGCCGCTGCGCAACAGACCGCGCAAAGAATTCAGGTATATGTCATTGATACTGCCTCGACGTTGCACGGCCTGCGGGAGATTCCGCACGTCGGTGAGGTGATTGCGGCAGCCGACGCTGAACGCGTTCGACGCCTCATCACGATCTTGATGTCAACCCTGCATACGCGACAAGCAGCCAGCTCTACCGGCTGGTCGCTGGATCAACTTCGCGGCGAGCGGACACCTGATGGTTATGGCGAGCTGGTGATCGTTGTCGATGGTTTCGGAGCCTTCGCCCGCGAGTACGACAACTTATTACCTAGTGTTCGGCAACTGGTTGAGCGCGGTGCTTCATACGGCATTCATCTAATCGTGACCGCTGGGCGGTGGCTAGATATCCGGCATGACGTTCGTGATTTGTTCGCTACCAAGATCGAACTCAAACTTGCCGATCCTGTCGACTCCGAGATCGATCGTCGTGCTCAGAGCCTGCTTCCGCGCCAGCCCGGTCACGGACTCGCTCCGGATGGCTCCCCATTCCTTGGCGCCGTTCCCGGCTTGGCGCCAGCAGACCGGTCGCTCGCGCGCGCACCACGCATAGGTGTGCTGCCGTCGCGAGTCAGCACTTCAGCGGTGCGACCGGCACCGGCGGGCAGTCTGATCATCGGTATCGAAGGATCGGCGCTGAGCGTGATGGCGGTTGATACCGCGCGTCATCCGGGGGTGCTGGTCCTCGGTGAAGCATCGAGCGGCAAAACATCATTCCTCGCTGCGATCGGCGCCCAGGTCGCAGGCTGGCCCCACCATCGACTACTCATCGTTGACCCGCGGCGTCGGCTGAAGGCGCTGCACTGCGACGAGCGCGCCCATACGCCGGACAATATCGGCAAGTTAGTGGCCGATGCGATCACGACCAGCGAACCGGGCGACACCGACCAGGTCATCTTAATTGACGATTACGACCTGCTGCCCAGCTTCGACAATCCACTGCAGCCGCTCGTTGACCTGCTGCCCTACGCAGTCGAGCGAGGTCTCACTTTGGTCCTATGTCGCCGGTCTTCGAACGTTATCCGAGCATTGGCTGATCCGTTGATCAGCGGCCTCATTGATAACCAAGCCCCAGTTGTCCTGCTATCGACGCCGGAGGACGAGGGACGGATAGCCGGCGTACGGGCGAAGCGGCAGCCGACGGGCCGTGGGATTCTTATTCATCGCGACGTCGGCACTCGCGACATCCAGCTCCTCACCGACCTCATTCCCACCCCGTCGAGCCATCAGTTCCCACATCTTTCCGGCGAATAAAGGTGCAGGAGGTGATGGCTCGACCGAATTTAGGAGCGGGCGGCAGCAATCAGTTCGGCGATCTGGATAGCATTCAGGGCCGCACCTTTGCGCAAATTGTCGTTGCTGATGAACAGTGCTAAGCCCTTATTGTCAGCAACTGACTGATCTTGGCGAATCCGGCCCACGTAAGACGGATCGGTACCCGCGGCTTGTAGCGGCGTCGGTACCTCAGTGACCGTGACGCCGGGTGCGTTCGTCAACAGCTCGGTAGCTTGCTCAGGTGTAATCGCCCGATCAAACTCGGCGTTGATCGACAGCGAGTGACCGGTGAAAACTGGCACTCGAACGCAGGTTCCCGAGACCAACAATTTCGGAATACCTAGAATTTTACGGGTTTCATTGCGGAGCTTCTGCTCTTCGTCTGTCTCGTTGGTGCCGTCATCAACGACGTTTCCGGCAAGTGAGATGACATTGAATGCGATCGGCGCAACGTACTTGTTTGGCGCCGGAAATTGCAACGCTGACCCGTCGTGCGTCAACTCCTGCGCCTTGTCGATGACCGCTTTAGCTTGGCCGCTGAGCTCCTTGACGCCAGCGAGACCGCTGCCTGAGACCGCTTGATATGTCGAGGCGATGAACCGGTGCAGCCCCGCTGCGGTGTGCAGTGGCTTCAACACTGGCATCGCAGCCATAGTCGTGCAGTTCGGATTCGCGA
>JBDTCL010000439.1:0-7930 GCA_039923595.1 Antricoccus sp.
CAAGGTCCGCAATATTGCAGCTTCAACGCGCCGGTATATCCCTCACTGGCGATCTGGAGTGCATCTAGGTCCCAGCCCCAGAAATCCGTGATACGGCGCCAGTCGACGCCTGGTCGAGGCACGATGCGCCATGCGCTCGGCTGCAAATCGACATATAGCCCGACCAGAATTCCAAGCGTGCGGCCAATCATGCCCGCGCCTGGACCGCGGGCGGGCAGTTCGGCCAGAAATGGCACTGCCAAATCTTCGCCGAAAACGAGTGCCGCCGCTGCGCGCGGGTCCGTACCTGGCAGCGAACCGATTCCGGTGGTGCCAGCAGGAAAGGTCGTCACGCGGCCGCAACTGTCTGGCAAATGGTCGCTGAGCCGATCACCAGATCATCGGTATACAGCACAATCGCTTGGCCAGCTGAAATCCCCTTTATCGGATCGATCAATGAAACGACGAGTCGGCCGCCTGCATCAATGTCCATATCGGCTCGAGAAATACCGCCATGTGCGCGCATTTGGACGATCCCCGACCACGGCAAAACTGGAGCTAAGCCGCCAGTCCAGACCGGATTTTCAGCAAGCACGGTGCTGAGCATCAGCTGATCAGCGGTGCCTACGGTCACCCGCCTAGTCACTGGCTCAATATCCAAAACGTACCGCGGCTTCCCGTCGCTAGCGGGGTGACCCAGTCGCAATCCCTTGCGCTGACCAATCGTGAATCCGTAGGTGCCATCATGCTCGCCGAGAACCGCTCCAGTACTTCCGTCGACTATTTGGCCCGGTTGCTCGCCCAGATGCTGAGCGAGGAATCCAGCTGTATCGCCGTTGGAGATGAAACAAATATCGTGGCTGTCAGGCTTATTAGCCACCGATAGGCCGCGGCTTGCTGCCTCAGCTCTTACCTCATCCTTGGTCGATTGACCTAGCGGAAACATCGCATACTTCAATTGCTGCGCAGTGAGTACCGCCAGAACGTAGGACTGATCTTTGCCGTCGTCGACTGATCGAGTAAGGCGGGCAGTACCGTCCGGCTCGTGCCTAAGATTCGCGTGGTGACCGGTAACGACAGCATCAAATCCCAATGCTCGACCACGATCGAGAACCGCCGAGAACTTGATCTTTTCATTGCATCGCAAGCATGGATTCGGAGTGCGACCAGCGGCGTATTCGGCGACAAAATTATCGATGACGTCTTCGCGGAACTGATCTGACAGATCCCAGATGTAAAACGGGATTCCGAGAATGTCGGCCGCGCGACGGGCATCACGCGAGTCTTCAACAGTGCAACAACCCCGCGCACCAGCACGGACTGCTTCGGGAGCTTTAGAGAGCGCTAGATGGATGCCGGTCACATCGTGACCAGCATCGACAACACGGGCAGTGGCAACAGCGGAATCGACTCCGCCGGACATCGCAGCAAGGATCTTCACAGTTCATTGATCTTACCGGGCGATGGCGACATTGATTTCTTGCTCCATCGCCGTGGCATCGGCGACAGTGAGCACGAGTCGATCGAAGTGCTCATCGGCCAGTTCGATCACCAATGCGATCGAAGGCATCTAGACATTCCAGAATGTCCTTTCATCGTCTTGGCAACGGTTCCCGAGCACTTGCTGCGGAGTCCAAGACCCGGTCCGCGCAAACCCTTCGAGTCACCTGGAATACCCGAATCGGCCATCGCACCTCTGAGTTGCGAAATCGGAATACGCGGCTGACCGGTAAAGGTCCATAGTTTGTCCAGCCCGACGGGCTCGACAACCAGTGCGCGATCAGTAATCGTGATGTTATTCATAAATGGCTTCGATTCCGATTCCGGATCTGTCGACGAGTCGATGACCAAGGACCGCCGCGATGTTCGATCGGGCTCACAGCGCTGCGGCGAGTTGATCTTGAAGTGCTTTGTTGTGGGCGCGAAATCGATCAAGGCGACGATGAGCGTGTCGCGTATAAGTCGACTCAGTCAAGCAGAACGGCGATATCGGCGGCAGTTAGCGGACCCGAGCTGGTGCCGTCCGCATCGAGTACTGACTCAACGAGTTGCGCTTTACCGGCCGCCAGCTCAACCACTTTTTCCTCGATAGTGCCAGCGGCCACCATGCGGTACACCATCACCGGGCGAGACTGCCCGATCCGATGAACGCGGCCGACCGCTTGGGCCTCGACGGCCGGATTCCACCAAGGGTCAAGCAAGAAGCAGTAATCAGCTTCGGTAAGGGTCAGTCCCACACCCCCAGCTTTGAGACTGATCAAAAACACCGGCGCGCGGCCGTTGCGGAAACTGTCGATGACCGCGTTTCGCTTGCGAGTGGCTCCGTCAAGATAGACATAATCGAGCCCTTCGGCATCCAGCCGAGCACGCACCCGAGCCAGGAAACCGGTGAACTGGCTAAAGACGAGTGCGCGATGACCTTCTGCCGCTAGCTCGAGAAGTTTGTCCAGCAATGCATCGATCTTGGCCGACCCGATCTTGCCGTACGTCGGGTCGACCAACGCTGGATCGAGACTGAGTTGACGGAGCCGGGTGATCGAGGCCAAGATCGTGATCCGATTCTCCGGCAAATTCGTGAGCAGTTTCAAGACGCGCTGACGTTCTCGGTGCAGGTGCATCGAGTAGATCTTCTGATGCCGGGGCGAGAGCTCAATGCGCAGCACTTGCTCTTGCTTTTGCGGCAGTTCAGTGGCTACGACCTGTTTTGTTCGGCGGAGAATAACAGGTCTGATCCGGTGCTTCAAACGCGCCAAAGTGTCCTGATCGGCATCCTGCATGATCGGTTTGACGTACTCATCTTTGAATGCGGCTGGATATCGAAATAACCCCGGTGCGCAGAGCGAGAGCAGCGCCCACAATTCCATGAGATTATTTTCGATCGGTGTCCCAGTCACCGCAATTGTGCAGCGCGCGTCAAGATCCCTGATGGCCAAAAACGTCTTACTTTGGTGATTCTTCACCGCCTGCGCTTCGTCGAGTACGAGGCCGGCCCACGAAATCGCTGTGTACTGATCGGCCTCGAGCCGTACAAGGGTGTATGTCGTGACGATCACATCAGGTGGCTTCGCGTCGGCAATGAGTTGATCAAGGGACCAACCCCGCCGCGGCATGGATTCGGTTATCGGTACCACCCGCAGAGAGGGTGCAAAGCGCGCTGCCTCGCTCACCCAAGTACCGACCACGCTCGCAGGTGCGATCACCAAGAACGGTTGATCTGACACCGCCGAGATCTCCGCTTCTCGCGCACGGCTGATCATAGCCAGGATCTGCAAGGTTTTTCCTAAGCCCATATCGTCTGCGAGAATGCCGCCCAAGCGAGACCGATAAAGGAAACTCAACCATTGGTAGCCGTCGTACTGGTAGGGACGCAGGACCGCCGTGAGCTGCTTGGGCACTGGGACTGCCGGGAGTGCTTGTTGCTGAGCAACGAGATCTCGAAGCGCCGCTGATGCTGCGCTCCAGTGCGCGATTTGACCCTCACTCGGTCCGACTTCACCTAGATCGGCAAGCAGATCGTGCTCCTCACGGGAGAGGCGAATCCCGGTTGGCGGCTGATCGATGAGCTGACGAGCATCGTGTATCAGGCGTGCCAGGCGATCAAATTCAGGCCGATTGACATCAACGAAAACCCCACGATGCACCATAATCTTGGTATTGCCAGAAGCCAAGGCACCTAATACCCGTACGAGGTCAATAAAGACCTTGCCGAGGACCTCGTCCTCGACGCTCACAATGACATCTAGTTCGAGCCAGTCACTGCGGTCCTTGCGATATGCCTCACCCGGGCTGACGAAGCGAATCTCAGCCGGGGAATCAAGTTCGCGAAACTGTGGCGGGTCGCCATTCGTGATCAGTTCCAGCTGCGGGACCTCCAGCAGGATCGGCAGGTGATTGCGCGCAAAATCGAGCGCCTCATATTCGCGAAACTGGCGATCAGCGGCGAGCGTGCCACGACCATAAAGCCCAATTCCAAGTAACGCTGACAATTCCGCTGACAGCTGCAGGTCATCGATCAAGGCAATCTCACCAGCGCGATCGCGCCAGCCGCGACGGCTTTGAGCACCATCGACTGGGAATTGCATTTCACTATCAGAGTGGCGGTAACTCCAGCGCCAGGAGAGCTCGGCGCTGCCGTCATCGGCCCACGTGAGTTCCCCACGAAGGTGAATCTGCGACTGCGACGGGAGGCTAATCGTCGCATCGTGCGATCGGATTGAAATGGTGTGCTCGAGCTGCGGGAGGTAATCGCCGACAAGTTCGTCGACCGCACCGGCCGGAACGCTCAGCTGCTCACCGCTCTCGAGCCAGGTACGCAATGCAGGCGACGCCGGTTGATTCAGCCTCGCCAAAATGAGCTCAGAGCGCCCTTCGTTGGCTGATTGGTCCCACAGCACAATTCCGTGCGCGCGCGAACCGATGAGATCAAGCTGGTCGCTGGAATACCAGCTCTCGCGATGCCGCGCTCCGGGCCGAATGCGCACCGCACCTTCGCCCTGGGCAATATCGAGTTCCAACTGGGCGAAATCTGCGGCGAGGGTGATACCGACCTGCAGATCACTGGTGATAATTGGCACCTCGGCCTCAGCTAGTGCCGTGAGCGCTGGCCAAATCCCCTCGCCTGCTAGTTGCAAGCTCAGTGGCTCATTGCTGTTGATCAAGTAACTCTGCCCTCTAATCAGCGCCGCCTTGAGCTGCCGCAAACAATCGATGACCTCAGAATCAATGCGCAACCGCGAGGTATCTGAATCGAGCACATCGAGTTCGCCCCAACCCATCCCCGTCTTTACCCACCGCCCTGCTGGTCCAGCGCGAACCACCCGCATCGCGAGTCGCGGTTTGATCAGTGCGCGCAATGGCGCGCGTGATGGCGCGTGCTTTGAGCGCGGCAGCACCAACTGGATCGCCAACTTAGTTGGCGTGCCGATCTGATCGACAGTCACATCGCGTGGTTGCTCATCAAGAATGGCATCAAGACGGCGACGCCATTGCTCATCCTGATAGGTCGATCGAACACTCTGCACAATAAGGACCGCGATAACGTGCAAACAATCGTGTGCCATGGGACAGGTACACGACGAAGTCGCTGTCAGCTGGCCAGAGTGATCCCGCGAGCCGATCACGCTGACGTGATAAACCTCCTGGTCGTGCACCGCGCCATGGACGACGAGTTGATCATTCGCCCACTCGCTAGAACATCGCAACACCGCGTCCTGATCGGCGCACGCCGCTCCCTGTTTGTGGGTGAGTTGATCAATTCCACCCGGCGCACGCGCCAGAGCCAGAATTTCGGCGACATTGATCATCTAATTAGCTTATGGATACCGAACGACACGATCAGATCGAAGCGGCTCGTGCCATATCAACGGCATCAGCGATCTCACCAAGCACGTGATCGATGTCGGCCTCATCGGTGGTGCGCCCGAGGGAGAGCCGAAGCGATTGGCTCGCGAGATGCTCATCACCGGTCATCGCAAGGATGACATGTGACGGCTCGGCGACGCCCGCGGTGCAGGCCGAACCAGTGGATACATAGATGCCGCGCCCATCAAGGACCATAAGCAAGGTTTCCGCGCGCACACCGGGAAAGGTGACGTTGACAATCCCGGGCACGACGTGGTCGGTCGGAGTGAGCGGCGGCCCATTCAAAATCGCCTCTGGAACACTTGAGACGATGCCAGAGGCGAGTCGTCGTCGAAGCGCTGACCGACGAATAGTGTCGGCTGAACGATCTCGCACCATTGATTGTGCCGCAACACCAAACCCAGCAATAGTCGCGACATCGAGAGTCCCGGAGCGGATCCGGCGTTCCTGCCCCCCACCATGGATAAGCGGGTCCGGGCCGAAGGACCGCTTTGCCACGAGTGCGCCGATACCTTGCGGACCGCCGATCTTGTGCCCACTCAGCGCCATCGTGCTCGCGCCACTAGACCGAAAGTCAAGGTCGATGATGCTCCACGCCTGCACAGCATCAGTATGTAATGGGATTTTTCGATCCTGGCAAAGCCGCGCCAGGGCGCGAATGTCACTAATTGCTCCGGTCTCGTTGTTAACCCACATCAAACTCGCCAGCGCAATGGGCGGGTCAACGACCGCAAGGGCGCTGGCGAGAGTGGTTTCAGATACGGCACCGTCTGGCGATAACTGCACCCACTGGATGAGTGCGCCAGATTTGTCAGCGAGGTAACGGATCGGATCGAGCACCGAATGGTGCTCGCCCGCAGAGGTAAGGATGCTGAGGGGTGTCTGGTCGCCGTCGTTCGCGATTTGGAACATTCCTTGGATCGCGATGTTGTTGGCCTCGGTGGCACCAGAGGTAAAGATGATTTCGATCGGGTCAGCGCCAACGGCATACGCTACTTGCTCGCGTGCTTCTTCAACGATGCGCCGCGCCTGACGACCGGCGTTATGCAGCGACGATGCGTTACCAGTGTCACGCATCACGCGCGAGACAACCTCGATCACCTCGCCGCGGATCGTCGTTGTCGCGGCGTGATCGAGATACACCTCAAGCACGACCGGTGGCCAAGTCGTGCAGATGCAGGAACACGGCGGTGTCGTTGCGCAATCCGTCGTGTTCGTATTCGTTAGTGACCCATGGTCGCAGCAAAGGTACTTCTTGTGCAGCAGCTAGGGAAGCGCCCGCCTCGACGTACATATCGTCGTAGTACACCGCGGCGGCTACCGGAACTGAGTTTTCGGCAAGCCGCGAACGATCATAGAGCGGTCCCCAATCAGACTTGGCGTGCAACAGGTCAGCAACTTCAACGAAGGGGGCAAGTGCTGCTTGGTCGGTGAAGCGCCAACGCTCCATCATCTCACCGGTGAACAAAAGATTGGTCGCTGTCGTCGCGAGATCAGCACAGTCAGCGCGAGTTCTGGTCGCCGCCCACCGCGAGGAAATACCCTCGCAGTAAATTGCTTCTTGGAGCAACGCGTAAAGCGGGCTGGTCGCCTGCGAGGTTGCGTTCTCGACAGCGGCCAGAAAAGTTGCCGATAGTTCCGGTCCGTCAAAAGCTTCCTCGAGTAGGTAATGTACCTGGGCGAAGCCGGTCGATCCGCCAAAAGCAATTCCCAGAGCTTGTAGCCTATTCACCGTCAGCCGGTCTCCTCCGGGCAATCGAGCGGGTGAGTTCTCGCTCAGGTGATCTCGGATCGCGTTGAGGATGCCCCGATCACCGGGGAATCGGCGAAAGTATTCGGCATTTTTGGCCAGAACTTGCTGCCAGGTCCGCTCGTAAACCTGGTCGGCCGCAAATCCGATCGGCGGTATCCCACCAGTGATGAGACATTTCGCGAGTCCTTCGGGAGCAATCGACAGATAGCTAAGCGTGCAAAACCCACCGTAGCTTTGGCCTAAAGTGCTCCACGGTGCCGCACCGCCGATGGTGGCTCGGAACGCCTCTGCGTCTCGAACGATCGACGGAGCGCGATGATGCTCAAGGTAGGCCGCGAGTTGCGCTGCATTCATCGCCCGTGCCATGCGGGCGGTGATCGGCGTTGATCGACCCGTACCTCGCTGGTCGAGTAGCAACACGCGGTATTGCGCCAATGCAGCATCTAACCAACCGCTGCGGCTTAGCGGCCGAGGAGACTTGCCGCCTGGTCCGCCTTGCAGGAAAAGCAGCCAAGGGAGCTCATGATCGGCATTTTCGGTGCCGCGTACTTCCCTTGCATAAATGGAAATGGTCGCGCCTTCTGGGCGCGACCAATCCAGTGGAACATCAATCGTGTGGTCAATCATGACCAGGCCGGGCACCGGCCTTGAGTACACAGACACCCGTGCCCGCCCTCCTTCGAAAAGGGGACTAGCCCCTGGCCTTCTTTACCTCTTCGGTGGCCTGCGGCACGACCTTGAAAAGATCCCCGATGACACCGAAGTCGGCGAGTTCGAAGATCGGTGCTTCAGAATCCTTGTTGACCGCGATGATGGTCTTTGACGTTTGCATTCCGG